>JAAYRC010000016.1 GCA_012518975.1 Clostridiales bacterium | reverse complement strand
AGGAACAGTTAGCCCAGGCGAGGATTTTAATCAAACTATTGATAATATAATAACTGCTAATGGCATTACTTATAGAAAAACTGAGAAATTTTATTACACATATTTAAATAAAGGAAATAAACATAAAACAATAGTAAGCGAGGAGGGATTGCCTAGTGATCCTATAAAAATAAAGATTCCTCAAGACTTAAAAATGCCAAGCACTATAACAGTTGAGGTGTATTATAAGTCAAGTGATATAATGATGGATGAAATAAAGCTTAGGGTTATAATGGTATCTAAAAAAGGAGACCTTATTGAGGAAATATCAAAAGAGCTTGTTGTTAAAGAGCAAGTAATAAATAAGCAAGCTGAATATATAAGGAAAGTAGCTGGGGTTACATATACGTATCTAGATAAATGGGACTACACCTATACCCTATCAACTGAGAATATAACAAAGGATGGTACTGGTAGCAAGCTGGAATTTACTATTCCATCAAAAGTAAAGCTTGGAACAGAAATTATATTAAAGCTGTATTATGACGTTAGCCAATCGGTTGAAATTCCTGAAGAATCATCACCGATTTCACTTTCTCTAGATAGTCCTTCTCCGTATGCAATTATTAATGGAGATAATTACACTTGTCCCTTATTTATTTCTAAGGAAGGCATATCTACTACAGAAAGCCAACATGTCTATGTAAAGTCAAAAGAATATCTTCTTGGTTATCGCCTGATAAATAAAACAGGAAAAATTAAATTTCATGTTCCTGTAAGCATGACTTATACCCTAAAGTATTATACAGCAACACCAGAGGAATATGGAGGACCACAAGAGGTTATAGATACTGTAGTTGATACACAGTATATACCTGTTGAAAGGGCATATTCTTATTGGGAGATAGGAGAGTTAGAATACTATATTCCCAGCTCTGCACATATCTATAATTATTCTCTTCCTGATGGAAGGGTGAATCTTACTAGTAATGATAGTTTTCTTAATGTCCCATCCCTTATTACACGGCATAGCAGTAATGTATACGACCACATCATTTTGCCAAAGCAAGCCAGGGAAGGAATTAAGTTGACAAAAGAAACTCCTTTTACATCTGAGACCAATGATAGACCCATGGTTGAATATGAAGATCTCTCTTCATATGTGCATGCCATGACTGGAGAGCTTACAGTAAAAAATGATTTTATTAGCTTTAACGGTGAAATTGTGTTATCAGATCAAGCTGTAGAAAAAATTAGTTCAAGACCAAATACAAGTTCTTTAATACAAACTACAAAGATTACTCATGACAAAGTCTTATTTACAGAAGGTCAGATAATTAATGCAATTAAAGAAAATGGCCTATATACATCTCATGGAACCATAAACTATAGAAGGCATCCTATGAGTATAAATTCTGATTCAAGCAAGTCTTTTAACATATCTGTTAATAATGTTCTTATCCATACCCCAGTTATATGTGAGCCAATTATAGATGCTGATAATGATAGATGGGTTCAGCTTATTAATCCTAATGAAGAAGCTTATCAAATAGTTCTTGATCCAGATACTAGCCTCAATGACTTTACTGTAAGGATTTCAAACACACTACCACACAGTGATCGTCTTGGTTATTATAATAGAGATTTTTCTAGGTCTTTTATTGATCCTGATAATATTTCTTATATAGCTAAAAGAGAAGGTATTGTAAGGAATGAGATGAAATTACCCTTCGATGCATATATCGATGAGGAAAATGATTTGAATCCTGAAAATGACCAGTTTATCAAGGCAGGTACTTGGATCGTCCTTGGTAGAAGTAAGCAACGTTTTTATGTACCTATGTGGGTACAGGAAGGAACTTATACAGCTCATTTTCGAACTATAGCCGTAAATGGTGAAGAAAAGCTAAGCAATACAGAAACCACAAGAAATACAAATCATAATAATTATGTAGCCACATCAACCAGTACTTTTCAGATTTCAGGAAGGGTATATGGGCTTACCCTATATGATATTTCCGATGATGGAAGATGGAAGGAAATATTTAGAATTAAAGACACAATGATGTTTAAACATTTTGAGGGTGGAGAAGATGGTACAAAAATAAATAATTATCATTCAGATTATGGATATTATTATACTGTAGGCACAAAAAATCAATATGGGCATGAGACGGGTAGATATAATAAGTATACCCTTCCCTTAGTAAATGGAAGTCACCCTAAGTATAAAAATCTAGGTGCTCTGAAAACAGGTTATGCATTTAGATTTATGCTTGATTCTACAGGAGAGATGTATGGAGCTGGCTGCCAAGTAAGAATAAAACCTTCTTTTTATCATGT
>JAAYRC010000073.1 GCA_012518975.1 Clostridiales bacterium | reverse complement strand
TGGAAGATCTGCGCAGATTAGAAGCTCAAGGACTCCGTCCTTTCGCTCACGTTGCACTTATCCAAGCCAATCACTTCAATCTACAATGACAAAAAAGACTGTCATTGTAGATCAAAGTGATTACCTTGGAAGATCTGCGCAGATTAGAAGCTCAAGGACTCCGTCCTTTCGCTCACGTTGCACTTATCCAAGCCAATCACTTCAATCTACAATGACAAAAAAGACTGTCATTGTAGATTGAAGTGATTACCTTGGACTAATCTGCTTATCGTGAACATTATAAACTAATCATTTATTATTGTAAAGATGGGAATGGAAGCTAAATGTTACAAATTTGTTAAATGTGTTACATAAAAGTTAATTTCAGTCTTGACTTATATATCGGAGTTTGTTAAAATACTCTTATAATACACCAAGTATAAGTTATGAAAAGGAGCATAGTTTCACTATGAAATTAAAATATAAAAAAGTAATATTGTTGACAACTTTGTGCACTATGGGTATAGGATTACTGACTTTATCCATAAGCCAAAGCAAGCCTAGGGCACAGGATATTAAAGCCGATGATGGAATAGTTGCTAGCCAAGAAAATGATAATACAGGTAATGTAGCTGATACTAATGATAATAATAGGTCTACTATGACGGCAATGGCTCATGCCTCAGAGGGTGGGAACACTGTAACTATGGCACAAACAGTGGAATCTACACCAACGCCGATTCCAACACCAACACCAATCCCGGTATATCCTTTGGAAGAGATGGTGGGAATGGATGAATTTATCGAGGAATTCTATGTGGCTAAGACAGCAGCTGATATAGATAAGTTAAAAACCCTTTATTATAACCCTAGTAAAGTAGAGTCTAGAGAGCAATGGCAGAGCATGGTCCAATATATAGAAGAATATAAGAACATTGATACCTATTCTAAAAAAGGTCCAGAAGTGGGCTCATATATAGTGTATGCATACCATGAAATTAAGTTTTCAAGTATTAATACTCTAGCTCCCGGTTTATCAAAGTTCTATGTTATAACTGATGATGATGGAAATTTTAAGATTGTTAGTGATATGAAACCTGAAGTAGAAGAATATTTTACTGCAAGAGATAATGATGCTGATGTACTAGAGTTAATAAAAAACACTAATACAAAAAGTGAGGAAGCAAAGGCTATGGATGAAGACCTTATGGTGTACTGGAATGGCCTAGACGAGCTTGCTAAGAACAATGAAAGTCAAGCCCAACAAGCCCAATAAGTTAATTTGCTTAGGGCAAGGTATAGAATAACCAACAACAGGATATTAATAACAATGCCGTTATGAATGTTTCATTACAGCAGTGTTTTTTTCATGTAATTGGGCAAGGCTTAATTGTCGACACTCTTTTTAGTGGACTAAAGTAGTAAAATAATATATAATTACAGTCTATAATAATGGTCAGAATTGAAAGAGAAGGTATTGTATGGAAGGAATAAGAATTAATAAATTTTTAAGTGAAGCAGGAGTATGTTCTAGGAGAGAAGCGGATAGACATATTAATGAAGGTAATGTTAAGATAGATGGTGTTACTGCAGTCATTGGAGCTAAAGTAATGCCTGGTAGCAAGGTAAGCTTTTTCGGAAAGCCCGTTGAAAACAAGGAGAAAAGGGTATTAATAGCCCTTAATAAGCCTGTAGGTATTGTCTGCACTACAGATAGACGGGAGCCTGATAATATAGTGGATTTTGTTAATTACCCTATTAGGATATTTCCTATAGGGAGGCTTGATAAGGATTCTGAGGGGCTAATACTTCTAACCAATGATGGGGATATAGTCAACAGTATTCTTAGGGAAAGGTACGGTCATGAAAAGGAATATTTGGTTACGGTAAATAAGGAGATAAGCAAGGAGTTTATTACAGCTATGTCTACGGGAGTTCCTATACTTGACACTATTACTAAACCATGTAAGGTGACCGTAGTTAATAAGAATACCTTTAAAATAATTCTTACTCAAGGTTTAAATAGACAGATAAGGCGAATGTGTGAGCATCTGGGATATAGGGTTGTAAAGCTTGTACGCCTTCGTATCATGAATATTACTCTAGGAAGACTTAAGACTGGGAATTGGAGAAATATAACATATAAGGAAATGGAAGAATTAAATCGATTGCTTGAGAACAATGAATAACAGGAGGTAAGTTGATGGATATTAGGCAAGAGATTGAGGACTTAAGAGAATTAATAAAATACCATAATGACCGGTATTATAACCAGGATAATCCTGAAATTTCAGATTATGAATATGATATGCTATTGTTAAAGCTTATGAAATTAGAAGAGGAACATCCTGAAATAGATAGTACAGATTCACCAACTCAAAGTGTAGGAGGGACTGCCAAAAGGGAAGCAGGTATACTTGTGAAACACAATGTACCTATGCTGAGCCTACAGGACGTCTTTTCAAAGGAAGATGTATATAGCTTTGTTGATAAGATCCTTAGGGATAAGCCAGATACAGTATTTGTTGTCGAAAGAAAGATAGATGGCCTGTCTGTGTCTCTAAGATATCAGGATGGCAGGCTAGACAAGGGAGTCACTAGAGGAGACGGCATTAATTATGGTGAGGATGTAACAGAGAATATTAGAGTAATTGATGATGTTGTAGACAGGATAAAAGGCCAAGTTCCATACCTTGAGGTTAGGGGAGAAGTCTATATGAAAACCGATGACTTCAATGCCGTAAATGATAGACTTGAGGCAGAGGGAAAGAAGTTGTTTGCTAACCCAAGAAATTGTGCTGCTGGGACTCTTAGGCAGTTAGATTCACAGGTGGTTAAGGAGCGAAAGCTATCTTTGTTTGTATTTAATGTACAGGACACTAGGGGAATTAAGTTTACAAAACACTCAGAAAGCTTAGAATGGCTAAGAGACCAGGGTTTTAAGGTTGAGGATTTTAGATTATGTCGGACTGCTGATGAGGTATGGGAGGCCGTAAATGAAATTGCTGAAACTAGAGGAAACATTAACTATGAGATAGATGGGGCAGTAATCAAGGTTGATGATTTGGATGCTAGGGAACATTTTGGTGCAACTTCTAGGGTGCCTAGATGGGCAGTAGCCTACAAATACCCTCCAGAGGAAAAGGAGACTGTAGTAAGAGAGATAAGGCTTTCAGTCGGAAGGACAGGTAGGATTACCCCAACGGCCGTTTTTGATCCTGTACACTTATGTGGTACTAATGTGGAGAGAGCTACTCTTCATAATCAGGACAGAATAGATGAGCTAGATGTAAGAATTGGGGATACCATAGTAGTTAGGAAGGCAGGGGAAATCATACCTGAGGTTCTGTATGTAAACAAGGAAAAGCGTCCTAAGGATACTGAGCCATACAAGATTCCCTTATCATGTCCGTCCTGCAATGCTCCTGCTTCTAGGGATTATAATACTGCAGATATAAAGTGTAACAACCTAAATTGTCCCGCCCAGCTTACTCAACATATCCTGAATTTTGTTGGTAGAAATGCCATGGATATTAAAGGATTTGGTGAGGCTTACGTAGAGGCCTTAATTAGAGAGGGCTATGTAAAAGATATCGCTGATATATTTTATCTTGAAAAATATCGAGATGAGATGATTGAAAAGGGACTGATAGGCAAGGAAAAGAATACAGATAAGCTTTTAAGAGCGATTGAGGAGAGCAAGGGTAATGATATAGATCGCTTGATAACAGGATTTGGAATTCGAGGTATTGGCCGTCAGGCGGCGTCAGAACTTATGAATCATTTTAAATCTATTCATAAGTTAAAGACTGCTACTTATGAGGATTTGCTTACCGTAAAGGATATGGGTGATATAAGCTCTAGGGCCATTATAGAATTTTTTTCAAACAATGACAATCTTGAAACCTTATCAAGACTTGAACAGGCTGGGGTTAATTTTGAGTCTGCAGATGAACCTATAGATATGAACTCAAGTATATCAGGACTTACCTTTGTTATTACAGGAACCTTACCCACTATGGCAAGGGCAGAGATGGAAGAGCTTGTGAAGAAGCATGGAGGCAAGATATCTTCTAGCGTGTCAAAGAAGACTGACTACCTAATTGCTGGTGAGAAGGCTGGTAGTAAGCTTACAAAGGCACAGCAGTTAGGTGTAAGGGTATTATCAGAAGAAGAGGTTCATAAATTACTTAGGCAGGATTAGTTTATGAAAGAGGGAGAATAATGATTACTTTTAAGCAAGTTAAAGAAAATGAGGCTATAAAAACATATATAAGACAAGCTGATCAGACACTTTCCGCACTTGGATATACTGAACACAGCCTTGCCCATGTTAGTAAGGTGGCTGATGTGGCAAGATATATCCTTGAGACACTCTCTTATTCAGAAAGAGAGATAGAGCTGGCTCAGATTGCTGGCTATCTTCATGATATTGGAAACATTGTCAATCGTAAAGATCATGCGCAAAGTGGTGCTGTTATGGCCTTTCGTATATTAGATCAGCTTGGTGCATCACCAGAGGATAATGCAAATATAATTGCCGCTATAGGTAATCATGATGAGGAGACAGCCGTACCAGTTAGCGCAATAGCAGCCGCACTTATACTAGCTGATAAAACCGATGTTAGAAGAAGTCGGGTACGTAATCAAGATCTTCCTAGCTTTGATATTCATGATAGGGTTAACTATGCGGTTGAAAAGTCCCAGATAGAAATTGCTAATAATAATACAGTATTTCGGCTTTCATTAACTATAGATACAAGCATAAGTCCAGTGATGGATTATTTTGAGATTTTTCTGAATCGTATGCTACTTTGTAAAAGAGCTGCAGCTAAGCTTAATTTGGAGTTTGAATTAGTTATTAATAAGCAAAAGATATTATAAGTTAGAAAGGGCTGTCATTTTATACAGATACATTTGCTGATACAATAGATTGATTTTTCTATATAATACTTCTATTATTATCCTAAGTTATGTTTAATTTGACAGATAAAAGGTGATGTATTATGCCAATAAGAGTTCAGAGTGATTTACCTGCAAAGAAGATATTAGAGGATGAAAACATATTTATTATGGACGAAACAAGGGCATTGCAACAGGATATTCGTCCACTCAAGATAGCAATATTGAATCTAATGCCCCTTAAGGAGGATACAGAGGTTCAGCTATTAAGGAGTCTATCCAATACACCACTACAGGTGGATATAACATTTTTAACTACAGGTACTTATGTAGGACGTCATACGCCCACCAGTCATCTGGATCAATTTTATCTAACATGTAAAGATGTAATGAACCGTAAATTTGATGGTCTTATAATAACTGGAGCGCCAGTTGAGTTAATGGAATTTGAGGATGTTGATTATTGGGATGAGCTTGTGACTATAATGGAATGGTCAAAGACCCATGTGACCTCTACTTTGCATATCTGTTGGGGAGCCCAGGCAGGATTGTATCATCATTTTGGTATTCAAAAAGTGCCACTTGATAAAAAAATGTTTGGTATATTTAAACATAGGGTATTAAAAAGAAGAACACCCCTAGTTCGAGGCTTTGATGATGTTTTTTACGCTCCTCATTCAAGGCACACAACCGTTCTAAAGGAGGATATCCTAAAGGTTGATGGACTAGATATTCTGGCTGAATCAGATGAGGCAGGAGTCTTAATTGCAATTGCTCAGGAAGGGAAGCAGATTTTTGTTATGGGACATCCTGAATATGATAGGATATCATTGGATCAAGAATACAAACGGGATTTAAAAAAAGGGCTAGATATACAGCTTCCAGTTAATTACTATCCTTCAAATGAATCGGATAGTCGCCCTAATCTTCTGTGGAGAGCCCATGCTAATGCCTTGTATACCAATTGGCTCAATTATTATGTATATCAAGTAACACCTTATGAGTTATAAGGTGGGACTTGGTATTAATCAGAGTAACACCCTAGGAGCTATGAGTATAAAAAAAGTGAATTATAACATTTTTCAATAAAAAGCGATAAAAGAAAAGAGATATATGAATTAAGCGATAAATGAAATAAGTGTCAAATTGAATGGGAGCATCGTC
>JAAYRC010000072.1 GCA_012518975.1 Clostridiales bacterium | reverse complement strand
TTCCAGAGCTTTCAGTCTCTTTAAGAAGACTTCCAGATGCCTTCAAAAGACCACTAGGATTATTGAATTGAGCTATACCTATTTGTATACCTATAGGTACTGCTACATTATTATCATCTGGATAACATAACTCTCCATATTCATCAATTGTAATATCAGATGCATTGTATATATCATCTATAACTATAGGCATCCCAGTAGTATCAAGAAGAGGATTGCCATCTGAATCGGATATTGTCAGACCCTCTATCCCATTAGCCAGCCCAAATGAACCGTTTCTTGTATAACCAATGCTGCCGTCCTGGGTTCTTACCATAAAGAAACCCCTTCCATCTATAGCAAAATCAAAATCATTTCCTGTCTCCAGCAATTGGCCCTGTGTATAAAGGGATGTTATAGCCGAGTTTCTCACTCCAAGCCCAACCTGAATACCAGTCGGCTTTGGCTCTCCATTATTATCATAGGAATTCTCCTGAATATTCTGATAAAGCAAAGTCTTAAACTCAGCCGACTCTCTCTTATAGCCTGTGGTATTGATATTAGATAAATTATTGGATATAGTATCAACATTAGACTGCTGTGCTGTCATTCCAGACGCTGCTGTCCATAGGGATCTCATCATATCATTTTCCTCCTATAGTGCCCTTGGTAAATGAATACTTATTATTATACCTTTCCAACAGAATTGGCGGCCAGATCAAGAGTTTGATCAATGGATTGAATCACCTTTTGGTTTGCCTCATAGGCTCTGGTAACGGCTATCATCTCAACCATCTCTGAAACCACATTTACATTGGACTGCTCTGTATAACCCTGATTCAATCTTGCCGAGGCAGGTATAACAACTGCTCCATCTACTGGTTCAAAAATTGTATCACCTGATTTAAGAAGATAATCATAATTCTCAAAATCTGCTATTAGGAGTGTGTCAACATAATTCCCATCTGCGTATACCCCTCCTGTAGCATCCACAAGAAAATCTACCGTATCCGCAGGAATAATTATCTCTCCACCTTCACCCATCAGGCGATTTCCATCAGTATCCACGATATGACCATCCTTTGTCATGGTAAAAGAACCGTTTCGTGTATATTTAATATCGGCATTTCCAGCCTTATCCGTAACCGACATTGTAAAAAAACCTTTTCCTTCTAATGCCAAATGATAAGAATTACCGGTTTGCCTTAAAGACCCTTGGCTGTGATTTGTATAAGCCTCACCTAGCTTAACACCTAGACTCATCCTACCAATAGGCCTATCATTATAACTTTCTGAGTTATCCCTAACCTTAATAGTTAGGACGTCATCAAATGCTTGATTTGTAACATTCTCTTCCTTATAGCCTACAGTGGCTGAATTTGCCAGGTTGTTGGCTATAATATCTAGTCTTTTTTGCTCGTTTGCCATTCCGGTATATGCAGTATATAATCCTCTAACCATTTGTACCAGCTCCTTTTTTTATCTGCCTATGAGAATGTGTACCATATACTTTTAAGCCCAGTCTCTTTTTCCACTTAAGAACTCAACAAATTTACCGGTTCCTACTGCCACTGCCGTCATGGGGTCCTCGGAGGTCATGGTAGTAATACCCGTCTTTTCCTCTATAAGTTCCTCAAGTCCATATAATAAGCAACCCCCACCTGTTAACACTATACCACGATCAGCTATATCCGCCGCTAGCTCTGGAGGAGTTTTTTCTAAAACACTATGAACAGCTTCTACAATCTGCATAGTTGTTTCCCTTAAAGCTTCCTCAGTTTCTTCTGAGGATACACCTATAGTCTTAGGAAGGCCAGTAACCAAATTCCTTCCCCTTACTTCCATAGATACCGATTCTGGTCTACGATATGCAGAACCTATCTTTATCTTAATATCCTCTGCCGTTCTCTCACCAATTAATAGATTGTGCTTCTTTCTCATATATCTAATAAGAGCATCATCAAAATCATCTCCGGCTATTTTAACTGATGTACTTACTACAGTACCTCCTAGAGATATTACAGCTATATCAGTGGTTCCACCACCCACATCCACAATCATATTTCCACAAGGTCTTGAAATATCAATACCTGCACCAATTGCTGCCGCTATAGGTTCCTCAATGATAGCCACTTCTCTAGCACCAGCCTGATAAGTAGCATCTTCTACTGCTTTTTTTTCAACCTCAGTAACGCCACTAGGAACACATACACTAATTCTAGGCTTTCTAAATCTCTGCTTACCAACAGCCTTCTGAATAAAATATTTCAACATCTTTTCTGTGACGGTATAGTCAGATATAACACCCTGTCTTAAGGGCCTTACTGCTACAATATTACCAGGTGTCCTTCCTAGCATTAATCTTGCTTCTTCTCCAATAGCCTTAATCCTATTAGTATCTCTATCAAAGGCTACTACTGAAGGCTCCTTTAGGACAACTCCCTTTCCTTTTATATAAACTAATACACTAGCTGTACCCAAATCAATTCCAATATCGGTGGCCAACATAATGAAACTCCTTTCCTATACCGCGGTAACGGTTCTATCTTATATAAATTTTATATATTCTAACGTATTATTAAGTATTATTCCATTATTTTCATATATATAAACTATACGATTATGTTTTTTATTTAACTCTATTTTTCTTCCTTTTTATATATTTTTCCAAGATTGACCAATCTAAATATACACTATTATATTATATCTTATTTTCCTGTATTTTCAAAGCTTATTTTAAAAACTTTAATATTCTTGTGTAATCTTAGCAAGAAATACTATGAAGTATTGTCTTTTATTTATAGTACAATTCATCAAAATTATTAGTATTTTGTGGTTTATCTATAGTGCTGGGCCTGAGTCTCAAACATTTTAGCATAAATTCCATTAGATATGGCCACAAGCTCATCATGGTTTCCATATTCAGCGATTTTACCATCTGAAAATACGGCAATCCGATCACAAAAACGACAACTGGATAATCTATGGGAAATATAAAAGGCCGTCTTATCACCAACCAGTGTATGGAAATGTCTATATATCTCATATTCAGCCATAGGATCAAGTGCAGCCGTAGGCTCATCTAGTATAACAAAGGGGGCCTGTTTGTATAAGGCTCTTGCTATTGCAATCTTTTGTTGCTCACCACCAGAAGGCTCCACTCCTTCCTCATCAAACACCTTGAAAAGTCTTGTATCTAATCCTTTTTCCAGCTTGTCGACAAACTCTTCTAGCCCAACTAAATCTATAATTTCTTGTAAGTCAGAATTATCGGCTTCCTCAAATTTAATATTTTCGCTGATAGTAAATCCAAATAATTTAAAATCCTGAAAAACAGGTGCAAATAAGGTCATATATTCCTTGATATCATACTCCTTAATATTACGTCCATCCAAGAGAATTTCACCCTCTGTTGGATCATAGAGCCTACAAAGAAGCTTTATAAATGTAGTTTTCCCCGCACCATTTAATCCTACGATAGTATAGATACTGTAATATGGCCAGAAGGGCCAAGCATATCACCAGTCTCCAATCTAAGACAGAGACTGCTACTAGAGTTACAATGACTGTAACAAGATTTCTTCCCAAGGTTACCATTAGCTGCATCATACCTTCAACACCATTATTATTTCCATCAGTAGCTTGTGTTGCACGCTGATGCATATCCAGAACATCTGGTCGCTCCAACATTTGATAATTAAGCATAAGAGCCTTATCTATTCTCTCTAGTATCAATTGCATTCTTACATAGATAAAACGATACCAGGTTTTGTTTTCGGAATATGTATTAAATAAGCCCAGTACAGTAGCCACAAGTCCAGCTATTATGATTAATCTTAGCAATGACTCAGTATTGCTTGCTACGGATTCTTCACTTTGCATTAAATCAATCACATATTTTCCGAAAATGCCCCAAAAATAAGACATAATAGAACCACATACTATACCCATACCTGCAATAGGGATTACAAGGGGGCAATAGCTTATTAACTTTTTAATAATATAAACCGTATTACTCCATATACCAAAACTACGATATAACGGATTATCCTTGCTATCTTTATATTCAGACATATTTTATCCCCCAATACTATAAATAAATTTGCAAAACTTTATCCACATAATAATATTTTTTACATTATTATGCAATATAGTTAAAAAATAGTTATGCTTGCATACAAAACTTTCAGCCAAGTGCAGCCAGCTTGTTGGCAAAATCCCAAACACAGTAAAACACTTCCTTAGGGGAGCATAAAAAAAGCCTCTAGGAATAACCTAGAGGCCATAGTCTTACTATATATACTAATTACTCAATAATTGTAGCAACCTTACCAGAACCAACTGTTCTTCCACCCTCACGGATAGCAAAGCCTAAGCCCTGTTCCATAGCGATTGGATAGATTAGTTCGATAGTCATCTCTACGTTATCACCAGGCATGCACATCTCAACACCTTCAGGAAGGTTACATACACCTGTAACGTCAGTTGTTCTGAAATAGAACTGAGGTCTATAGTTGTTGAAGAAAGGAGTATGACGTCCACCCTCTTCTTTAGTTAATACGTATACCTGAGCTGTGAATTTCTTAAAGCACTTGATTGAGCCGGGTTTGCAAAGAACCTGTCCTCTTTCAATATCTGTTCTCTGAACACCACGAAGAAGTGCACCAATGTTATCACCAGCCTGAGCATCATCAAGAAGCTTTCTGAACATCTCGATACCAGTTACAACTACCTTACGAACCTCTTCAGTAATACCAACAATTTCAACTTCCTCAGAAACCTTTAAAGTACCACGCTCAACACGACCGGTAGCAACAGTACCACGACCAGTAATAGAGAACACGTCCTCAACAGGCATAAGGAAAGGTCTATCACTTTCTCTTTCAGGATTAGGAATCCATGAGTCAACAGCTTCAAATAGCTCAAGAATCTTATCTCCCCATTTGCTTGTAGGATCTTCAAGAGCACCAAGAGCGGAACCCTGAATAATAGGAGTATCATCACCAGGGAACTCATACTCTGTTAACAAGTCTCTGATCTCCATCTCAACTAATTCTAATAACTCAGGATCATCAACCATGTCACATTTGTTCATAAATACTATGATATAAGGAACACCAACCTGACGGGAAAGTAAGATATGCTCCTTAGTCTGAGCCATAACACCGTCTGTAGCAGCAACAACAAGAATAGCACCGTCCATCTGAGCAGCACCAGTAATCATGTTCTTAACGTAGTCAGCATGTCCTGGGCAGTCAACGTGAGCATAGTGTCTGTTGTGTGTCTCATACTCAACGTGAGAAGTGGAAATTGTAATTCCTCTCTGTTTCTCCTCGGGAGCCTTGTCAATCTTATCAAATGCTACTGCTTCACCTGTACCAAGTCTTTCATGAAGAGTCCTGGTAATAGCAGCTGTAAGAGTTGTCTTACCGTGGTCAACGTGACCTATTGTACCGATATTACAATGCGGTTTAGTTCTTTCAAATTTAGCCTTAGCCATTTTATAACGTCCTCCTTTAAAATAAATGCTTATTAGCAAATCTTTTCACGTAGGAATTATCCTATAGGACATCCTCGTGTTGCCTCATATGCCCTATTATATTTCAAGTTAGAAATATTTTCAAGCATTAAGAAATGAATTTTAATATATTATTTATTTTGTTTATATCGATAGGTAAAATTAGTTTTTACCCTTAGAAGTCAATATCTTTTCCTGTACGTTCTTAGGCACCTGTTCATATGAATTAAAGAACATAGAATATGCTCCACGGCCTTGAGTACGAGAACGAAGTGATGTGGCATATCCAAACATCTCTGATAGTGGTACAAATCCACGAATCAACTTTGAACCAGATATATCTTCTGTTCCCTCGATACGTCCTCTACGTGAACTTATATCACCAATAACGTCGCCCATATACTCCTCAGGTACTGTAACTTCGACTCTCATAACAGGTTCAAGAAGAACAGGGCCACTCTTGTTCATGGCATCTTTAAAGGCCATAGATCCGGCTATCTTAAATGCCATCTCACTTGAGTCAACCTCATGGTAAGAGCCGTCAAATACAATTGCTCTAACACCAAGTACAGGATATCCACCAAGAATACCTGCCTTTGATGCCTCTTCTATACCTGCACCAACTGCTGGGATGTATTCCTTAGGAATTGCTCCACCGACAACCTCAGAAGCAAACTCAAAGGTCTTCTCTGCGTTAGCATCCATTGGCTCAAAGCGAACCTTACAGTGTCCATACTGACCACGTCCACCAGATTGTCTTGCATATTTACTGTCAACCTCAATTGTCTTAGTAAATGTTTCCTTGTAAGCAACCTGAGGTGCACCAACATTAGCTTCAACTTTAAATTCACGAAGTAATCTGTCAACGATAATCTCCAGATGAAGCTCTCCCATACCTGCTATAATTGTCTGGCCAGTTTCTTCATCTGTATAGGCCTTAAATGTAGGATCCTCTTCAGCAAGCTTAGCTAAAGCTTCACCCATCTTATCCTGTCCAACCTTAGTCTTAGGTTCAATAGCCACATTAATAACTGGCTCTGGGAATTCCATGGATTCTAGTATAACTGGATGCTTTTCATCGCAAAGGGTATCACCTGTTGCAGTAATCTTAAGACCAACTGCAGCTGCAATATCTCCTGAGTATACTTTCTCCAAATCCTCTCTCTTATTGGCGTGCATCTGAAGAATTCTACCAACACGTTCCTTCTTACCCTTTGTAGTATTTAATACATAGGATCCTGAATTTAGTGTTCCTGAATAAACTCTAAAGAATGCAAGCTTACCAACAAAGGGGTCAGCCATAATCTTAAAGGCCAATGCTGAGAAGGGTTCATCATCAGAAGACTTTCTTGTAATCTCATTACCCTCTGAATCAACACCCTTGATATCAGCTACATCAGTAGGTGCTGGCATATATTCAATGATTGCATCTAAAAGCTTTTGTACACCCTTATTACGATATGCAGTACCGCAAAGCACTGGAATAATATCAGTGGATATAGTCGCCTTTCTGAGAGCCAACTTAAGCTCCTTCATAGAAGGCTCCTCACCCTCAAGATACTTCTCCATCAAATCATCATCAGTATCACAAATTGCTTCAATCATAATACCTCTGTATTCATCTGCAAGGTCTAACATATCCTCAGGTATATCAGTAATGGTGATATCCTCACCTCTGTCATCATTGTAGATATAAGCCTTCATCTCGAATAAATCAACAACACCTACAAAGCTATCCTCCTTACCGATTGGAAGCTGTATAGCTACTGGATTTTTTCCAAGCCTATTCTTAATCATATCAATAACATTAAAAAAGTCTGCACCAGAAATGTCCATCTTATTCACAAATGCCATTCTAGGTACGCGATATTTATCAGCCTGACGCCAAACTGTCTCAGATTGTGGCTCAACACCACCCTTAGCACAGAATACACCAATTGCACTATCTAGCACACGAAGGGAACGCTCAACCTCTACGGTAAAGTCTACGTGCCCCGGAGTATCAATAACATTTATACGATGCTCTAATGCACCAGGCATCTTCTTGTGCTCAAATTCCTGAGTCCAATGGCATGTTGTCGCTGCTGAAGTAATTGTGATACCTCTTTCCTGCTCCTGTTCCATCCAGTCCATTGTAGCAGTACCTTCATGGGTATCACCCATTTTGTAATTCACACCGGTATAATACAATATACGCTCAGAAAGGGTTGTCTTTCCGGCATCAATATGAGCCATAATACCGATATTTCTAGTCCTATCTAACGGATATTCTCTTCCTGCCAAAAGTAATTCCTCCTTAATTCATGACAAGCAAATATTTAAATTTGCTTGTTGCTGGCAAAGAATGATAAATAACAATTCTCAAATCATGTTTCCTACAATTTGACTAATACAAATTGCAATTCAAATAGATTCTGAGCATTTATCAAATGCGTGCATTATTAAATGCTTTCATTCTATTATCAAGAATCAAAGAAGAACATGCTATGATACTTTCCTATTACCACCTATAATGAGCAAATGCTTTATTTGCTTCTGCCATCTTATGCATATCTTCTTTTCTCTTAACAGCTGCTCCTGTATTATTTGCAGCATCTAAAATTTCATTCGCCAGTCTATCCTGCATGGTCTTTTCTCCTCTTTTTCTAGAGAACATAGTTAACCATCTTAGACCAAGCGCCTGTCTTCTTTCAGGCCTAACATCAATTGGAACCTGATAGGTCGCACCACCGATACGTCTTGCCTTAACCTCGAGCATAGGCATAATATTATTCATAGCCTCCTCGAATACCTCTATGGCATCCTTACCGGACTTTTCTGCTACCTTCTCAAAAGCTCCGTATACAATTTTCTGTGCGGTTCCTTTTCTACCGTCCAACATAATGTTGTTAATAAGCTTTGTTACAACCTTATTGTTGTATAACGGATCCGCCAGCACATCCCTTTTGGGTACATGTCCTTTTCTTGGCACGTTTCTTCCCTCCTTAACAATACTTAACGAAACGAGACTTCGTCAGTTACATTAATTCCTAGGTACTCACAAATGAAAGGTTCTTGCTTTCTTAAATTGTGTCCGTGCTCAGTTTAATTCAATCTCTATATTTAATATACGAAATATTAATTCCATCCTAATCTGTAATCCACAGAAATACAAATTAAAAAGATAAAAAATTAAAACCGGCACTTAACTTCAATTATAAGTTGCTTTGCAATCCAATAATTTGCTTGCTACTTTTCACTAGGCAATATTACTTTTTAGCGTCTTTTGGTCTCTTAGCACCATACTTGGAACGTGCCTGTCTTCTGTTGGCAACGCCTGCTGTGTCAAGTGTACCTCTGACGATATGGTATCTGGTACCGGGTAAGTCTTTAACCCTTCCACCTCTGATAAGGACTACACTATGCTCCTGAAGGTTGTGACCTTCACCTGGAATATAGCCTGTAACCTCGATACCGTTGGACAGACGAACCCTGGCAATCTTACGAAGAGCTGAATTTGGCTTCTTCGGAGTTGCAGTTCTAACAGCTGTACATACACCTCTTTTTTGTGGTGAAGATACATCTGTAGTTCTCTTGTTCAATGAGTTAAAGCTCTTCTGCAATGCAGGAGAGTTAGACTTGTACTTAACTGTCTTTCTGCCCTTTCTCACTAGCTGGTTAAATGTAGGCATTAATTTTCACCTCCTATTGATTAATCTTATAATTTCTCTGTGGTTTTGTTTGCTAAGCTTACATATAAGCTTCAGCAAAATACGCATAAAAAACACTTGCATGCAAGTTGGCATGCTAAATGATTATACGGTTTTCTCTTTCAAAAGTCAAGAAAAACTTTTTCTCTTTATATATTGAGTTTTCCCTATATTTCAGGAATCTATAAACCAATACCATCTTATATAGAACTTCTATAATATATCAATATATCTTGAATTTACAGCCACGGCCATTTGTTGACTTTTAATTTTACCATTAGTATACTGAACTGGTAATATTTGAATTGATTTAAGGAGGCAATTACTATGAAGGATATGGCGCAGACTGAAAGACAAATCTTTATCTTACTCTTACTTTCCGATAATAAGAGGGGCTATACCATTAATGATATACATACATCCTTGGAAAAATGGGATGTGGTAGTGGATAAGAAGACAATAAGGCGCGATATTGATAGTTTATCGAGTATTTGCTTTATTTCGGAGGAAGTGAAAAATGGCAAAACCTATTATATTGCAGATAAATTTCGACTTAGTGACATCACCTTCAGCTCTCCTGAACTTATATCTCTTGCCTTCATGCTAGAGCTTTTAAAACCATATCAATACATGACCATGGGAAGAACCTCTAATGAATTAATACATAAGCTTCTTGATAATACCAGTAATTTAAACATAGAATTTACTAAACACTTTACTGGACTTGTTACCATTAATACCAATGACTATATAAGTGATTCCTTAAATCCTGAGGTAGAAGAAAAGCTTCACCATGCTATACAAAACAGTAAAAAAAGCAGAATTATATATAGAAGCTTCGGAAGTGATGAGGATACTATCAGGATTATTCATCCATATGAATTTTCAATAAATGACGGTGCTCTTTGCGTAGTGGGCTTTTGTGAGCTCCGTAATGATATTAGAGATTTTAGAGTTTCAAGGATAAAAGCAATTACACTTCTAGATGACACCTTTCAAATTCCTGATGATTTTCATGACAGGAGAAAGAAAAATAAATTTATTCATCTATCAGGAAGTGTTGTGGAGCAAATAATTATTTCCTTTGATAAATATACATCCAGATATATTATGGAATACGAAGCAGATCTTGCAGATGAAATCATAGAGACTGAAGAAGGAATAACCTTTATAAGAAAAACTGCAGTAACAGACGAGCTTATTCGATGGATTTTACAGTTTGGTCAAGGTGCAAAGGTTTTAAACCCTTCTCATCTTAAAGAAAAAATTATAGATGAGCTTGAAAAGAGTCTCAAGCAATATAAGAATTCCTAGTAATTATTTGAATTT
>JAAYRC010000071.1 GCA_012518975.1 Clostridiales bacterium | reverse complement strand
TTACATGGTTTATTAACCGTACATTTTTATCAGATTATTATCTGCACTGTAAGGTTGACCAAATAGCAGATGTATTTTATCAAGTAGAGGATATTTATGCCAGAAATAGAGATGAGCTTTTTCTATCCGAGGAGGATACCTTATTAATAGAAAGGTTATCCTCAAATAATAATGTCAATGTATATGTTATTATGTCATTTGCTGGAGCCCCCCTGTCAAGTTATCCTCATCCTAAAGACTTTGGTGAAAGGGAAAACACACAGGTCCAGCTATTAATAAAAAACTATATGAGTGGTGATATTGACCAGGTTGATAGAACTGTAATAGATGAGAAAGATAATTATATAATATATAGGCTTTATGACAATCACTTAGATGCAAATTATGTAGACTTATTTGGTCTGTTAGAAGATAATAGGGTGGTTTTTTTAAGGTCAAATTTTGAAAGCATTCAGGAAAGTGTTACCCTAGCTAATCAGTTTCTAGCTTATATTGGGCTTGCTGCTGTAGTTATAGGTATTATTGCAATGTTTGTAGTTAGTAGTAGGTTTACCAAGCCCATTCATGAGATGGCCAATATTGCAAAGAGAATTTCAGACTTAGATTTTGATGTAAAATATCCAGTTAAATATAAAGATGAGATAGGAGAATTAGGTAATAGTTTAAATACCTTGTCGGAAAAGCTTGAAAACACTATCTCTGAATTAAAAAAAGCCAATAATGAGCTACAAAGTGATATACAAAAAAAGATAGAAATTGATGAAATACGTAAAGAGTTTTTATCTAATGTATCCCATGAGCTTAAGACACCTATATCATTAATTCAGGGATATGCAGAAGGATTAATCGAAAATGTTCACGAGGATGAGGAGAATCGAGATTTTTACTGTGAGGTAATCTTGGACGAGGCAAACAAAATGAATGAGATTGTGAAAAAACTTCTAAATCTAAATGAACTGGAATTTGGAAGTAGTCAGCCGAATTTTGAACGATTTGATATAGTTCAAATAATTAACTCTGAACTTATGGCTACAGAGATTCTTTTTAAGCAGAAGGGTGTAACTCTGCGTTTTGAAGAAAAAGAGCCAATCTATGTATGGGCTGATGAGTATTTAATTCAACAGGTAATATCAAACTATATCAGTAATGCACTAAACCATGTTAGCGGGCAAAAAATAATTGAGATTAAGTTAATCCGTAGGGAAGATGTCTTAAGAGTAGCAGTTTTTAATACCGGTGAGACCATACCTGAGGACGAGCTTGATAAGATATGGATAAAATTCTATAAGGTTGATAAGGCAAGGACCAGAGAGTACGGTGGTAATGGTATTGGCTTATCTATCGTTAAGGCAATTATGAATACCCATAACAAGGAGTGTGGTGTGATAAACCATTCATTTGGTGTCGAGTTTTGGTTTGAACTTGATATAAGATCCTTATAATTTGTCTATTTTTAGTTGCTGAAATAGATAATTAATGCTAGAATTATAATTGTAGTGTTATTATTGCGTTACATTTTATACTTGAGGATTGGAGGCTAGACAGGTGAAAAAGCTTTTGTTATTACTTATATGTATCTTTGCCATATCCTTGTCTGGATGTATGAAAGAATATCCTCTGTCAGTTGCTCAGACAGATATTGTAGCTGAATATATGGCAGGACTTTTACTTGAACATGATAAGGACTATTCACCATCGCTCTTAAGTTATCAAGAATCGATTAATACTAATATAGAGGATACTAATCCGTTTGAGGATGATATTCCAAAACCTACCGAGGCTGCTAATAAGGATGATATACCTGTACCTACTAAGGTAGCAGATAAGCCTGTCATCCCAGATAAAGATAATCAAAACACACTATCTGAGGTTATAGGAGATTCTAACTTCAATTTTAAGTATACAGGCTATAAGTTGGTTAATACATATCCAGAAGATGAGATCAATCGAGTTTTTTCTCTAGACCCAAGAGAGGGCTATCAGTTATTAGTAGTGGATTTTTTAATAGAAAATATAACGAATGAGGAGCAGACGATTGATTTAAGTAAATCAATTATACAATATCAGCTAGATATAAATACTGGAACAATATATAAACCTGAATTAGCATTGTTGGAAAACAATCTTCAGTATATAAATATGAAAGTAAAGCCAGGGGATAAAATCCCTGCGGTATTAATTTTTGAAGTATCAAAGGATATAGATATGTCTAAAATTAACTTAATTATTTCCCAAGGTTCTAAATCAAAAATACTAGAAGTAAAGTAAATTTTAGAAGAGACTTAATAAAATACAAGTTATAGTAAAGAAGGGATTTGGTTATGGTTTATGTAGAAAGGAAACGTACGAAATTCTTAGGATTGCCATTGAGCTATACAAAGTATACTGTTTCAGAGGAAAAGCTGACTATAACTTCTGGATTTTTAAGTATAACTGAGGATGATGCATTTATGTATAAGATACAGGATGTCCGTCTTACCAGAAGCTTTATGGAGAGGTTGTTTAAGCTTGGTACGATTACTTGTTATACAGGAGATACTACTCATCCTAAGCTGGTACTAGAGCATATAAAACGTTCAGGAATCATAAAGGACTTTATTATGCATTCTTCCGAAGAAGCTAGGAGAAAGAGGAGAGCTATTCGGGCTTTGAAGATTGAAGCAGAAGATAGCATGAGTGAAATAGAGTGAACTAATAAGAAGACTTGCAGAGTGAGATATATTACATACACTCTGATGTTTTTATTATAAAACCAGATCCTTATGGAAGCTGAAATAAGTTTAGATAAAATAAGCATAGACTAGACTTAATAAGTAGAGACTTTGTTAGGAAATAAGCATATAGAAGGTATAAGGGGTATAAAATATTGGAGACACTATAATAGCTAGTACTATAATGTATTATAAAAAAGAATTTTTAGAATAAACTTATAAAATCAAAAACATGGTGATAGTTGATATGAAGAGATTTGTAGGAAGAATTAAAGGACAGGATATATTAAGAAGCATCTATAAAAGAGGTTTATTATTTGGCATTTTACTAACATATACTTTCATTTTAATAGCTTGTAGTAAAAATCAAGATAATGACCTAGTGGGAGATATTGGCCAACTTATAAATAATGATATAGTGGGTGACGATCTAACATATGATATAAATGAAGACATAGGAGATCAAGATTATATGATAGGTAGTATTGATAAGGAGAATTCTTTGGAAAATGAAGAATCTGAACACCTAGAAGAAGCGGCTATCTCTGTAGAGGGGGTCTATGTTATAGGTGATGGGGTCAGGATGAGAGAGGAGGCCTCTATAAATTCGGATGTAATTATGCAACTTGGCAATGGTAGCTATGTGGAATATATTGATTACGAAGGTGAGTGGATAAAAGTGCAATATGAAGGTCATCTAGGATATATAAGAAAGGACCTTATAAGTGAAGTGAAACCATCCAATAGTCTATTAGAAGAAAACAATGAGCTTATAAATGATCCTGAATATGTTATAGATAATCCGAAAATAGTAGTAAAGAAAAATGATAGAATATTGGAGTTGTGGGATGGCGAAGAAGTTTTTGCAAGCTACAAGATTGGATTAGGAAGGGCTCCTCTTGGAGACAAGCAAAGAGAGGGAGACGGTCGTACCCCTGAAGGCACATACTATGTGTGTACTAGAAATAATTATAGTAGGTTCTACTTATCATTAGGTGTGTCTTATCCTAATAAGGAGGATGCAAAAGAGGCCTTTGATATGGGACTAATTGATAGAAGTACTTATGAGCAAATAGATACTGCTATAAGTCAAGGGATTCAACCACCTTGGAATACAGCTTTGGGAGGTGAGATTATGATTCATGGACATGGTTCCCACTCTGATTGGACACAAGGATGTGTAGCAGTAGATGATGAAATAATGGATATATTGTGGAGACATTGCCCTTTAGGAACTCCAATCATAATTGAACCTTAGGTGAAAGTAAATCCAAAATAATTGTGAATTTAATTTTGTTGTTGACATAGGACCGAAGCCGTGATAAGATAAGTCTCGTTGCCCACAGAGGTGACATACAAGAGCTTTCAAATGGACTTATATAAGTTGGAAGTTATGGAAGGAATTGTATCAAATGCATATAAAATAAATACAATTTCTTGTTGACATAAGACTTGAGCCATGATATGATAAGTTTCGTTGCCCGCAAGGGGGACATATACAAAAACTTTTAAATGGAATTACAGCTATTAAAGGCATTAAACAAACTGTATAAAATTGCATAAAAAATTTAAACAATTTGTTGTTGACTTAATAAACTCCATGTGTTAATATATGACCTACCGCTTAAGGCGACTAATAACGTACCTTGATAATTGAACAGTGAAACAACCCTGAAAATTCTAAAAAACAGAAGTCTTTCACATGGGACTTCAATAGATTTTCATTATGACAAACCAGACAAACTTAAGGGGTAACCCTAAAGGAT
>JAAYRC010000070.1 GCA_012518975.1 Clostridiales bacterium | reverse complement strand
TTAGATTTGGCATTGGAATAAGCTGTGAAATCATGCTCCCCAATGAAAAAGCCTGCTGCCCTCTTCATCTTATCAATATCCAATTTATCTTCCACATGCATACTATACCTTCTCATAAAAGGATTTGAATAGGTTTTGTTCCAAATCTTGTAAAGATAAGTCTTTGATCCTGCATTATATCTTGAATGAAACCTATCGGACACCACATCAACACTTATTACACTTATATCACCTGGAAGATATCGATTGAAATATTCCATAATCTCAGCTTCAGAAAAATTCCCAGCAGTACGAAAATTTCCTATCTGCCCAAAAGCATGTACCCCAGCATCAGTCCTGCTACAGCCTATAATTTCCGTCTCCTCACCAACTAGCTCACTCAGTACCCCTTCTAGCTTTCCTTGAATAGTATTCTCTGTATTACCAAGCTTCTGCCAACCCTTATAGCGTCCACCGTCATATTGAATAGTAAGTCTGTAATTTGGCAAAGCAATCCTCCGTTCATTTCCTATAATAAACTCATTATATCATATATAAATAAACTCAGCCTAATATTTTACTCCTCTATACTTGCAGCTAGCTAAAATAAGATGGTATCATTAATGTTGGATTTTTATGATTAAGAACAAGTAATACAATAAGGTCATATATTAATTGATTTGGGTTAAAATACTAATTTATGATATAATACTAAGACAAACTTTATAGAAAGCAGGATTTAATATGCATTATATTGTATTCGACTTAGAATTCAATCAGAATCCTAATTCCTTAACAGATTCAAGCTTGAAGCCTGAAATGGCTGAAAAGAAAAGTAGATATCCTTTTGAGATAATCCAATTTGGTGCAGTTAAACTAGACATGGATTTTAATATTGTGGAAAGCTTTAACCGTCTAGTGAAGCCTACTATATATTCTAGTATAAGTGAATTTGTCACTGAGCTTACGGGCATAACCGACCATAGTTTAAGTAGTGAATCAAGCTTTAGTCAGGTATATGGTGATTTTTTAGAATTTATCAATGGACAAGATGTGGTTTTTTGTGTCTGGGGGATGATAGATATAAAGGTACTTTTTAGAAGTGCCATTTATTATGGACTTGATGATAATTTATTGCCAAAAATGTATATAAATGTACAGCCCCACACTTCAGTATATCTTGGACAACCAAAGAAAAGGCCAATTGGTCTTGAATATTGCGTAGAAGTCCTAGATATTGATAGGAACATCCCATTCCATGATGCACTAAATGATGCAATTTATACTGCCAAGGTTTTTAAAAAAATATATAGGCCTTCAATTCAGCCAAAACGATATGACCCAAGTGAAGTATTAATACCTGTTAGAAATGTGAAAATGACTCTAGATTTTCCTATGCTAATAGGGCAACTTGAGAAAATGTTTAAAAGAGAGATGAGCAAGGAAGAAAAAGAAATCATCCGCCTCGCCTATCATATGGGTAAGACAGGCCAATTTCTTAAGGCGGATGAAAAGAAACAAGATAAATAATTAGATTAGACTAACTAATCCATCTATTATTTCTTTCTATTTCCCATGTATCATTTTTAAGGCTTGCTTCTGCATTCCAGCCTATTGCTCCTTTTCCACTTCTCCATTTACGCATAGAACAGTTTATTGTATCTTTATCATTATTTATATCAATATCTCCAATTTCTATAAGGATACCATTCTCAAAGTATAAATTATCCTTATCGATTAGACCCTGAATGACTAATTCATCATATGTGCCAACCACTACATCAAGTGAATACTCTTTCTCCACTATATTTAATATAATTTCAGTTTCAATCTCAGAAAGCATAGTCCATCCTGACGTATCAAAGGCAATCATGGTAATATTACTATTTAAGGCGCTATCCTCCTGATATATGTCATCAATCAATGCTAAAAATCCGGAGATTACCTTATTAGGCCCTAAGAGTTCAATCCTATCGGCTGTAATCTGTGCAGGATATGATTCTGCAATGAGTCCATTATAATATACTTTAATTCTATCACCAGGCTTTATCATATCTAACTTAGTAGACTTGCCATTTGAATCAATAATATCAGCCTCCCTAACTGCTACAGCGATTCTATCAGAGGATGAATACTCTTGGCTCTCCTTATCAGGAGAAATAAGTAGTCTCTCTCCATTCTCTATGACATCAGCTTCAAATACCTGCTTATCATCCTGTAAATCTTCTGAGCAGCCCATTAAGCTGGTGCCTATCAAAAGCATTAACACTAATAATATAACTTGCCTCATAATATACCTCCTACAACTATATAGACCAATTATTTTTCCTATCTTATTTACTATATTATTATATTGTTGTTCAAGCCTTTTTCTTATTAACATTAATATAGTCTATTGATTTGACGAGTTTCCATACTATATAGTTCCAGTAAACATTACAAAGTCACTAGAAATCGCTATGTAGGTAAGTATCTTTATAAAAAAAATAATATCTGAAACTAATCAGTTTAATAGCCCTCAGTAAAATCTACTTGATTCGCTAGCTTTTCATTATTAATATATCGTTTCAAATTATCAGCAAATATCTTTACTCGCCTATTATTGTTTTCTGGCGACAAGCCTGAACTATGGGAAGTTATAATTACATTGGGAAGGCTCCACAAAGGATTATCAGCTGGTAAGGGCTCAGGAACCGTTACATCAACTCCAGCTCCACCAATTCTCTTCTCTCTTATAGCTTCTATTAAGGCCTCCTGGTCAATTAATTCACCTCTGCCTATGTTGACAAGATAAGCATCTGATTTCATCATATTAAGCCTATCCTTTGATATTATTCCCTTGGTTTTATCTGTTGCAGGTAGGGTAAGGACAATATAATCAGACTCCTTAATTACCAAGTCAATTTCTTCACTTGTATAAAGCTCATCAACATATTCAGGCCTTTCAGTCAACCTTCTCTTTACCACAAGAACTCTTGTTCCAAAAGCCTTTGCTCTTATAGCTACTTGTTTACCTATATCTCCAAACCCTATGATACCTACAGTTGATCCACTTAAATCTCTTGTTTTTGATATCATCTGCCAGGTTTTATCAGCTTTTAAATATGCATATTCCTGCAAATTCCTATTGTAAGATAATATCATAGCAAATACATGCTCTGCAATTGCGGTCCCATATACTCCACTTGACGTGGTCACTACTATATTCTTGTTAAGATAGGAATTGATATCAGTGTAATTATCAGCTCCTGCACTGGGAAGATGAAGCCATGACAGTTTTTTAGCCTTACTAAGTTCATCAGCCTTAGGCCAGCCAAAGATAATCTCTGCCTTTGATAACATTTCCTCTGTTACATTTCTATGGGAGACTACATTTATTTTAGCCTCTTTTACCACATCCACTATATGATCCAAGCGCCCGTCATTAATGGAAAAAATTCTATTAGTTAGTATTAATATTTCAAGTTGTCTCTTTTTCATGCCTGTTTCCTCCTTACAAGGATAAATATCTGTATTTTATCATGTATTAGTATCTGTTTCAATGGTAGAACTACTTGAGTTTCCGTACTTTTATCCACTTTTATCCACAAACCCTTGTTTTGCTGGATTTGTTATAAACAACTTTTAGAAAATGCCCAAAATATAAGGAACTTCTCTCTTTGTTATGGTAAAATTAAGG
>JAAYRC010000069.1 GCA_012518975.1 Clostridiales bacterium | reverse complement strand
CGTACCTACCATCCCATTTTTAGAGAAATACTATAATTGTGATTGCACAAAAGAGCCTGTTGCCTTTGGAGCAATAAGTACCGAGCACTCTGTTATGTGTAGTAATGCCGCTGTTGATGGAGATGAAGTAACAATGATTCGCCGTTTGCTTAATGAAATCTATCCTAATCATTCCTTTTCAATGGTTAGTGATAGCTATGACTACTGGTATCTGGTTGACAGACTATTAGCCGATTGTAAAAGTGATATCCTAAATCATAATGGTTGTTTCCTAGTCCGAGGTGATAGTGGAGATCCAGTCCAGGTGGTTACAGAGACAGTATTTCGTCTATGGAAGCTCTTTGGAGGAAGCAAGAACAGTAAAGGCTTTAAGGTTCTAGACCCTCATGTGAAAGCAATATATGGAGATAGTATAACACCTCAAAGAACTGAAGAAATCTACAAGATATTAATAGAAAATGGCTTTGCATGTAACAATGTATCATTGGGTGTTGGAAGCTTTTCTATGCAGTGCCTTGAAGAAGGTAATAAGCTTAATCCATTTACTAGGGATACCTTTGGAATTGCGGTAAAGGCCACATATACAGAGATAGGCGATAAACCATATATGATATTTAAAAACCCAAAGACAGACACAGGTAATTTTAAAAAATCCCAGATGGGCTTATGTAGAGTATTTTATAAAGATAATGGAGAAATTACATACGAAGATGGCTACGACAGGAACACCTTCCCTTATGATAAAGAAAATATTCTTGAATGTGTCTTCAAGGATGGTAAGCTTATAAAGGAATACCGACTTAGTGAAATACGAGATAGGCTCCACGCAGAGACTGGAGGATTCTAGAAGCTTTTAGCAAACATCCTTATGTTAAACAATTATAGTTATTACTTGAAAGGGGTAGATTTGTATGTATAACTTTGATGGCAAAAAGGTAACCAACGATATCATTAATTGGATTAGAGATTGGTTTGAGGAAAATGGTAAGGGCTGCAATGCTGTAATTGGAATTTCTGGTGGAAAAGACAGCTCCGTAGTTGCCGCACTTTGTACAAAGGCCCTAGGAAAAGATAGGGTAATCGGCGTACTTATGCCTAATGGTGTTCAACACGATATAGATATGGCAGAGCTTTTAGTAAACCATCTTGACATAGACCATGTAACAATCAACATCAAATCGGCCTACGACGCCATTTATCAGACCCTTGATCAGAAATTAGGTGGGCTAACAAAGCAAAGCCAAATAAACCTTCCACCCAGACTTCGAATGACTATATTATACGCTGTATCACAATCAAGGAATGGCCGTGTTGCAAATACAAGCAACCTGTCAGAGGATTATATAGGTTTTTTCACTAAAGGTGGCGATAATATAGGTGATTTTGGACCTATTTCAAAACTAACAGTGGCAGAGATAAAGGAAGTCGGACGTGTTCTAGGTTTACCAGATGTTTTGGTAGATAAGGTCCCTATAGATGGCCTATGGGAAGAAACTGATGAAGATATCTTTGGCTTTACTTATGCTGCCCTGGATCATTACATTCGTACAGGAGAATGTCCAGACCAAGAGGTTAAGAATAAAATAGATCAAATGCATAATAAAAATTTATTTAAGCTTAAGGAAATGCCAACCTTTGATTATCAGCCATAATAAAGGAGAGTTTTATAATGAGAGACAAGTATTCAGACAATGAAAAGGATTATATGCAATCCTATCATATAGAAGATTATGATAGACCCTCACTTGCTACAGATATGGTTGTCTTTACTATTAAAAGTGAAAGCTCTGATAACTATAGAAAATTATCTCAAAAAGAACTTGCTATACTCCTAATACAAAGGGGCGAACACCCTTTTAAGGGTCAATGGGCACTACCAGGAGGCTTTGTTAGGAAGGGTGAAACTATAGAAGAATCTGCTATTCGTGAGCTAAGGGATGAAACTGGAGTTACAGACATGACCCTGTCTCAACTCCATACCTTTAGCGAGCCTGATAGAGATCCTAGAGGATGGATTATATCCTGCGCTTATATGGCACTTGCACAAGAGGATAGATTTAAACTGAAGGCCGGTACTGATGCTGTGGCCGCAGATTGGTTTTATGTTGACTTTAAACTAGAAAAAACTGAAAGTAAAAAAACTCCTAGTGGTAAAATTATTAAAAGAAAATACAAACTAAGTTTAACCAGTGCTGATATTACATTAAGCTCTTTAATAGAAATAAGAACTCACTATACTATAAAAAAGCTAAAGACTGAATATATCATACTTAAGTCAGATGGTATTGCCTTTGATCATGGGAAAATCATAGCCTATGCCATCAATACCCTTCGAGAAAACATTAATAACTCCTTGCTTGCCTTTGAACTTTTACCTGAGCATTTCACCCTCACAGAGCTACAAACTGTGTATGAGAAAATACTTGATAAAGACCTTGTAGCTGCTAATTTTAGGCGTAAGATAGCGGATTATGTGATTGAAACAGACATGAAGGTAAAGGGTGGTGGCCACAGACCTTCAAAATTATATAAATGTAATTATGATGCTTTTT
>JAAYRC010000015.1 GCA_012518975.1 Clostridiales bacterium | reverse complement strand
TTACTAAAAAGGGGAGGATAAGTATTTAACTTTTCTTTAGTAAACATAATTGGAGGGGGAGTCCAATTATGAAAGAGCATACGCATTTATCCCATACAGATTGTTCCATATAAGGATATTAATATTATGATACATAATTTAAAAAAATATACATAATTTATTTTATTTAGCAAATAATTTTATTATTGGAAAGATTATTAATATTATGATATAATAGCCACGTTAATAATTGAAAAAACAAAGAAATCATTAATAAAATACAGAATCAGGGAAGGATGAAAACATGAGTCTACTACAAGAGTGGAGAGATTTTGCCTACGCCAATGACATGAACAGTAGAAATGGACAGCTGTTTTGGGCAAACTATTTTAATATTGAGAAGGAAATCTATCAAAAGCTTCTTGCTAATCCTGAAAAGGTATGGGAGGGAAGCCTAGCCGACCTCGCCAAAGAATTTGACACAGAGCTTAAGTACTTTGTTGGTTTTCTTGATGGTATAAATGATAGCTTGGTGACTCCTAATCCTATTGAGGAAATGGACCAGGATACCAAGGTTGGTCTTGAATACGATAAAGAGAAGCTCTACTATAATATGGTTGCCGCTAAGGCTGATTGGCTATATAACTTAGAAGAATGGGAACCCTTACTAACTAGTGAACGTAGGAAAGAATTATATAAGGAGCAAAGGAATTCTTCAACAATTGTTAAGGGTAAGAAAATCGGACGAAATGATCCTTGTACTTGCGGCAGTGGAAAGAAATATAAAAAGTGTTGCGGTAATAATTAATAGGATACTATGTATAATTTAATTAAGGATAAGCACAATTAGAGTTGCTTATCCTTTTAGATTTAAGCTTAAATATGAACAAGAAAAGACTTTACAAGAATGTAATACTATTACAATCTATTCTGCTTATAAATCAGGTAATGCAAATACTTATTAAGCTCATCAATATTCTCCTGATTTAGTTTCTGGTAATTATCATAGAATTCAACTATTTCCTTATCCAGAACCTCTCCACATACGGGTAAGTATGAATCTGTAACACCCAATAAATAATCACAGGATACATCAAAATACTTCGATAGCAAAATTAGTTTCTCGAAGGATGGTTCATTTCTACTAGATTCATAATTAGATATGGCAGTTGCTTTTAGTCCCAATATATCTGCCAATTCAGTTTGGGTAAGCTTATTGTTCAGCCTAAGTTGTTTTAATCGGGCGCTAAATTTCATAAAATCCTCCACTGAAACCAGTTTCTTTCTGCTACATTATATAATGATTAAAAATATATTGTCAACATTAAAAGCTTACTCAGCAATTGTAATAAATATTATATGCATTATTTAGAAAAACAAGGATAATATATCAAAAATCATACATTATAAAACAAGAAGATAGACTATCATAGTTTTCACCATATTATTACTAATAAGTGGTATAATGTTATTATATTATATAAAATTTAGTGAATAGAAGATTCTTAGCACACATGGAATGATTTGCCGATTAATAGAAGAAAGTACGGAGTGTATTAATGAGAAAAAAGAAAAATAAGGGTATATATATAGGATATGAAAAATCTTACAGAGGAGGAGCAAGAAAGCAGGGTAGTACTTTTTTTGCTGTTATTGTGGTTTTTATCTTGGCAGGATTAATTGGGGTTGTAACTTATTATGCTGTCCGTATTAATGCTGGTGGTGAATACAGTCTTAATAAAGAAGGTATGGATGTGGTTCATAATAATCCTAATGATGAATTGACAAGAATAGATGAAAATACAGAGTCTGATTCATGGTATGTAGATGTTTCAGTGGGTAATAAAACAGATAAGGGGAAAGATGTCGAGGCTAATAATGAGAAGGGCAGTCATATAGATGAGGAAGAGAATAATCTAGATGGTTTGGAGCTTGATAACAGGATACCTGTCGAAGCCAAAGGGATATATGTAACATCTAGGGCTATTATGGACAAGAGAGACCAGCTGTTAGAGCTTGCTGATACAACAGAGATTAATGCCATGGTAATAGACGTTAAGGATGATAACGGTAGAATAACATTCAGTATGGATAGTGAAAAGATAAAGGAAGTTGGCTCAACAACCAATACAATTTCTGATATAGAGGATTTGCTTAAGCTACTAAAAGAAAAGGAGATTTACCCTATTGCCAGGATTGTTGCCTTTAAGGATCCTTATTTGGCTGAAAAAAGGCATGATCTAGCTATAAAGAATAAGGATGGATCCCTTTATAGAGATAATAACGGAGAGTGCTGGATTAATCCCTATGAGAAGGAAGTGTGGGATTATCTAATTGAGGTTTCTACGAAGGCAGCAGAGATAGGCTTTATGGAGATACAGTTTGATTATATACGTTTTTCAACTGGCAAGGGTATGTCTGAAGCATACTTTGGTCCCCTAGCCGAGGAAAAATCAAAGGAAGATATCATTATTGAATTTACAAAGCAGGCTTATGACAGGTTAAAACCTTTAGGGGTCTTTGTTTCCGCCGATGTATATGGGACGATTATAAGTAGCAGTATTGATGCAGGGCTTGTGGGGCAAAATTACGTGGAAATGGCAAGATATCTTGATTATATATGTCCTATGGTATATCCATCTCATTTTGGCGAAGGCAACTATGGCGTGGATTATCCTGATTTGGAACCCTATAAGATTATTCGTAAGGTGATGACTGCTTCAAAAAATAAGCTTGATGAAATACCTGAGGGTGAACATAGGGCTATTGTAAGGCCCTGGCTTCAGGATTTTACTGCTAGCTGGATAAAGAATCATCAGGTATATGGTGGAGACCAGCTTAGGGAGCAGATATCTGCGGTCTACAGCGTGGGTTATAGGGAATGGATTTTGTGGAATGCGGCCTGTAATTATTCGGAAGATGGACTTTACAATGATTAGCTTATGTTGATATTGGAATGAATATTTTGTACCTCCTAATAATATATTCTATTATAGGTTGGCTTGGAGGTGTCAAATGAATAAAGAGTTTTATAAGAACGCAAGAGTTATATATATATTGGAAGGATTAGTATTGTCCTATATTGTAACGGGCTTGATTCTATTACTTTTTTCATTTTTAATGTTAAAGCTAGAGCTAACTAGTGCCATTATTAGTGGAGCTATTAATCTGGCTTATATTGTATCAACTTTTATAGGAGGCTTTTTTATTGGAAAAAGGGCTGAGCAGAAAAAGTTTATATGGGGTTTACTAGTAGGAGTGTTTTATTTTGTTGTTCTTATGCTAATATCACTAATGATGAATAGTGGTGGAGCACTTCCCTTAGGGAGCTTATTTACTGTATTTATTATAACCAGTTTAAGCGGCATGCTTGGTGGTATGATAAGCTGATTGAGCTAGGGAAGCCATGCAAAACATTTTATAATGATTAAATAGGCTGTTTCTAAAAACAATAAGTGTAATATTATCCACTTATAACTTGAGACAGCCTATCTTGTATCTTAACTAATAAATAAATTGTATTTTCTTCTTCAATTGTTTATACTATATATAAATATATTTTAGGAGTAAACATGAAGAAAGTATTTATTACAGGGGCACTTGGTCAATTAGGACAAGCCTTAGTAGAGCTTATGAAGAATAAGCCGGAATACCAATTATATCTTACGGATTCGAGCCCAAGCGAGGATGGTATAGTAAGAAGGCTAGATATCACACAGGAGGTTGCTGTTGAGTCAGAGATAGCAAGCTTTTTTCCTGATATTATTATAAACTGCGCTGCAATGACGGCGGTTGACCTATGTGAGTCAGAGCAGGAAAAAGCATATAATATAAATGCACTTGGTCCAAAGTATATTGCCAAGATAGCAGATAGGATAGGGGCCAAGCTCATACATATATCTACTGATTATGTATATGATGGACAAGCACAGACTCCTTATACTGAGGAACAACCAGTTAATCCAGTTAGTGTATATGGTAGAACAAAAAATGAGGGAGATGTTTTTGTTAGGAAATACTGTGCCAAATCATTTATACTCCATACAGCATGGGTATATGGAGAAGGAAAAAACTTTGTAAAAACCATGCTAAGACTGGCTGATGAGGGCAAGAAGATTCGTGTGGTAGCCGACCAGATAGGTACGCCTACCAGTGCTTTGGAGTTAGCTAGATTAATAATATTTTTAATGGAGACTGATAGCTATGGTAAATATCATGCTACCTGCGAGGGCAGTACTACATGGTATGATTTTGCCCATAAGATATTTGAACTAGCAGGCAAAAGGGTAGAGCTTGAACCGATTACAACATCAGAACATCCCACACCTGCAAAGCGTCCTATGTATTCTGTTTTAGATAATAAAATGCTTAGACAAACCCATGGTTATTATATGAAAGACTGGGAGGACGCATTTAAGGAATATATGGATAGAATGCAAATAAATTAAGTATATTAAAAGAAAGGCTAGATGCTATGAGATATGAGGAATATACAATAGAAGGAAGAAATGCTGTTCTTGAGGCTATCAGGGCAGGTAAAACTATTGATAGGTTGTTTGTACTAAGAGGCAATCAGGATGGCCCAATAAGGACGATTATTGATAAGGCAAAGAAATTAGATACTATAATTAACTTTGTAGCTAAGGAACGTCTAGATCAGATATCGTTGACTGGTAAGCATCAGGGGGTAATTGCTTATGCTGCCGCCTATGAATATGCCCAGGTGGAAGATATACTAGAAGCTGCAAAAGAAAAGGGTGAGCCACCATTTATATTATTATTAGATAGTATTGAGGACCCCCATAATCTAGGTGCTATAATTCGTACAGCCCATCAAGCTGGAGCCCATGGCATCATCATTCCTAAACGACGTGCAGTGGGGCTTACGGCCACCGTGGCTAAGACCTCAGCTGGTGCTATAAATTATCTACCTGTTGCCAAGGTAACAAATATTTCAGTAACAATTGAGGAATTAAAGAAAGAGGGAATTTGGTTTGCATGTGCCGACATGGACGGGGAAATGATGTATAATGTTGACTTGAAAGGTCCTATAGGCTTGGTGATTGGCAGTGAGGGTGAAGGAGTAGGAAGGCTTATAAAGGAAAAATGCGATTTTGTTGTAAAGATTCCAATGTATGGCCAGGTTGATTCATTAAATGCCTCTGTGGCAGCAGGAATTCTTTCGTATGAAATAGTCAGACAGAGATTAAGCTAGTGAGAATGGTTTAATAGTAAGGAGTGGTTGGTTGAGAACTGATATAAATTATAGTGTCATGACTGATGAGGAGATAGTTAGTCGGATACAGGCTGGTGATTGTCCTGCCATGGATTTTCTATTAGAAAAGTACAAGTTTCTAGTTAGAAATAAAGCTAAGGCTTTGTTTCTAATTGGAGGAGACAAGGATGATTTAATTCAGGAAGGGATGATTGGGCTTTATAAGGCGATTCGTGATTACAAGGCTGATAAACAAAGCTCTTTTTTTAGTTTTGCTGATTTATGTATATCTAGTCAGATTTATACTGCCATTAAGGCATCAAATAGAAAGAAGAATATACCTCTGAATACATATATATCCATATACACCCCTTTAAACGGAGAAAATGGGGAGAGTAGTGAAAAGGAAACATTAGTTGACATAATGTTTAAAGATAGTGTCTTAAATCCTGAAGAATTGGTTATTGACAAAGAGAATACCAGTATGATAGAATATGAACTTGTAAGACGCCTAAGCGACCTGGAAAAGAGTGTTCTTAATTTGTATATGCAGGATTTGAAATATGTTGAGATAGCCAAAGTGCTTGATAGAGAGCCAAAGGTTGTAGATAATGCATTAACAAGGATTAAGACAAAGTTGAATCAGGTACTGAAGGATATTGATAATCAGAATGCATAGGATGTCCATTTTTATGTCTGATTGCTGTTGTAGCTCAGATGGTAGAGCACCTCATTGGTAATGAGGAGGTCAGCGGTTCAAGTCCGCCCAACAGCTTATCCGCTCTTTCATTATAGGATTTATAGTGGGAGAACCGGAAAATCGAGGTGTGGCTCAGTTTGGCTAGAGCGCTACGTTAGGGACGTAGAGGCCGCAGGTTCGAATCCTGTCACCTCGATTGTTTAAAACAAGATTATAGTACAATATTTTATAATTGGGACTCTATGTAGAGTTCTTTTTTTGTATAAAAACAACTTGTAAAAAGATGTTGACAATTATTTTTTCATAGGTTATACTACTTCCAACAAACATATCTGTTTACTAGGATTTAAGAGAAGAGATGAAATAAGCTCTCGGAAAGGAGTTTATAGATGACTACATCAACCATCATCATGTGCGATATGACTAACATGTGTGGTATGTGCACTATGTGCGACATGCCTAATTTCATATTGTGCTCTGATAGATGAATGTGGTGTTTTCATATCAAATATAAACTCTTATATTTTATATATAAATGACTGAAGACTAACAGGAGGCTATCGCTATCCTGTTTTTTTGTTAGATAAGTTTATCCTATTTCAAAGTAAGTGATTCTTGTATATATATAGTAATTTATAGTATTATCAAGATAATATTAAGTTAGTAAAAAAAAGTTAGTGGAGGTGGGTTATGTTTTCTCAGAAACCTATGATAGAGATGATTGGTCTTGGCAAGACCTTTGTCAGCAAGAACAGTCATGTAAAAGCCTTAGAAAATATTAATTTATCAATATATGAAGGCGAAATTTTTGGCATTATTGGACTAAGTGGAGCAGGTAAAAGCACTTTGGTTAGATGTATTAATTATTTGGAGAGACCAACAGAGGGAAAGGTTATATTTAACGGTATAAATCTATCCAAGATAAAGAATAGTGAATTGCTAAAGATAAGGCAGTCCATGGGTATGATATTTCAGCAATTTAATCTTTTGATGCAACGAACAGCACTTGAAAACATATGCTTTCCCTTAGAAATCGCAGGTGTAAATAAGAAGGAGGCAAGAAAGCGGGCTTACGAATTGCTAGAAGTTGTCGGTCTTACTGATAAGGCAAAAGCATATCCGGCACAGCTTTCAGGAGGGCAAAAACAAAGAATAGCCATAGCCAGGGCCTTAGCGACTAAGCCTAAAGTATTATTATGTGATGAGGCTACCAGTGCACTAGATCCCGCAACAACCAAATCAATCCTTAACCTCTTAAGGGAGATTAATCGAAGTTTAGGAATTACCATTATTGTGATTACCCATGAAATGAGTGTTATTGAAGAAATATGTAATAGGGTTGCAATCATAGATAAAAGTCGGATTGCAGAGATAGGCGATGTAGAGGAAGTCTTTATCAAACCAAAATCAACGATTGCAAAGCAACTGGTATTTTCTGGGGCACAGCATGTTGAATCCTTTGTAGGAGAGGACAAATGTCGTATTATATTTGATGGAAGAACTTCTTTTGAGCCTGTTATCGCCAATATGGTAATGGAATGTAGGGCGGCAGTGAATATTTTATATGCAGACACAAAGGATATAGATGGAAAGGCCTTCGGACAGATGGTTATACAGCTACCTAAAGATGAACCTAGCAAGAGAAGGATATTAGCTTACCTTGAAGCCAACAAGATACCCCATGAGGAGGTGATATAGATGTTTAGTCAAGCAGTAATAAATATGATAGGTAAGGGTATTTTGGAAACCCTATATATGACCTTATTGTCTTCACTACTAGCATATATACTTGGACTTCCTTTGGGAATACTATTGGTAGTGACAGATAAGGATGGTATAGCACCTTTTGTAATATTGAATAGAATCCTTGGAGTAATAGTGAATATATTTAGGTCAGTTCCCTTTATTATTTTGCTAGTAGCCTTAATGTCTTTCACTAGGGCTATTATAGGAACATCGCTTGGACCCAATGCCTTAGTGGTTCCCTTAGTTATAGGATCTGCACCATATATAGCACGACTTGTAGAATCCTCATTAAAGGAAGTGGATCAGGGAATTATTGAAGCGGCCCAGTCCATGGGAGCATCCCCGTTACAGATAGTTTTTAAAGTCCTAATACCAGAGGCTATGCCATCACTAATTATGGGATCTGCTATTGCTATAATAACCATACTTGGCTATTCTGCTATGGGAGGCTTTGTCGGAGCAGGGGGTCTAGGTACTATTGCAATTAACTACGGTTACTACCGTAACCAGTCAGATATAATGCTATTGACTATAGCTATATTGGTCTTAATCGTTCAGGGACTTCAGGAGATTGGGACTAGACTGATGAAACTTTCTGATAGAAGGTTATAGATAGAAGGTATATTGTATTTTGAGCATAATGGGTTTATGTTTGTTTAGTTTAAAACATTTATAATTATATTGGGATTTAAATTAGAATAACAGGAGGTAAGAAGAATGAAAAAGATTGGAATAGTAGTATTGGTATTATCATTATTAGTGGTAGTACTAGGAGCTTGTGCTTCTGATAATAAGAAAGGTAAGGATAATCAGGGTGCAAGTGAAAACCTAAAGAAAATTGTTGTAGGAGCAAGTATTACTCCCCATGCTGAAATCCTTGAGACAGCTAATGGTGTATTGGCTTCAAAAGGCTATAGGCTTGATATTAAGGAGTATAATGATTTTGTTCAACCGAATTTGGCCTTAGATGCAGGAGATTTAGATGCGAATTACTTCCAACATCAGCCATATCTGGATGAGTTTAATGCTGATAGGGGTTTGGAGCTTGTATCTGTAGCAATTATTCATTATGAGCCTTTTGGTATTTATCCAGGAAAGACAAAATCTATTGAAGAATTAAAGGACGGGGCTCAGATTGCTGTACCCAATGATGGAACTAATGAAGCAAGGGCTCTTCTACTTTTAGAAGCACAGGGACTTATTAAGCTAGCAGAGGGTATAGGAATGAAAGCAACAGTTCTTGATATCGTAGAAAATCCTAAGAACCTAGTAATTCATGAGATAGAAGGAGCGCAGGTGGCTCGTTCATTACAGGATGTTGATTTGGCTGTTATTAATGGAAACTATGCTATCCAAGCGGGTCTAAATGTTGCTAAGGATGCTATAGCGGTTGAGGATAAGGATTCTGAAGCTGCTGAAATATATGGAAATATTCTTGCTGTAAGAAAAGGTGATGAGGATAGAGAGGATATCAAAGCTCTTATAGAAGCCTTGCAGAGTGAGGAAGTAAAGGAATTTATTGAATCCACCTATGAAGGTGCTGTAGTTCCAAGGTTTTAGTATATTAATACCGGATGCTTTTAAATGGGAAGTAGCTTATGTCCCTGATAAAGGCTTCCGGTGTTTTTATCTAGTAGGAATAATCAGAAGCTAGTAAAATATTAACAGAACCAGTTTGTTGGTGGAATATTGCGAAAAATAGTGCAATATGTTACTATTATTATAGCTGAAACAAGAAGTAGGCACTTATGAGAATGTAACACCCTAATTGATGTCTAAGTTAAAGGGGAGGATATAATTGATAAAGCTATTGAAGCTTAAGCGTATTTATTTGCTTTTATTATTTCCACTATCATTTCTATTAATTTTTATAGCTAAAACAAGTATCTTTTTTGCTGAGCAAATTTATGCTTTACATATATATAAATGGTTATCACAGATTATCTCCCTTATAACTGGTCTTGTACCTATATCCTTGGCTGAGCTTTTAATTATCATACTACCGATTGTTCTTATAATATTACTAATAAAATTTATTATTCGTATCTATAGAGATAGGGAAGCAAGAAAAGTGAATCTAGCTAAGGGTTTAATTAATGTTTTGTGTATGGTAAGTGTACTTCTTTTTTTATTTACTATACTTGCTGGACTTAACTATTATAGATATCCCTTTAGTTATTATTCAAACCTAGAGATTGACAAATATTCTTTGGAAGAATTATATGATATGACAAGTCAGCTAGCAGTCCAAGCAAATGATCTTAGGAGTAGCATACCTCAAGTTAATGAGGATGGGGTCTTTAAATTATCTATGAGTAAGTATAAGCTTGCTAAAGAGGCAAACAAGGCTATGAGAAAGTTGTCAAAGGAATATCCTGTATTTAAAGGGCTCTATGGTTCTCCTAAACCAATATTACTTTCTAAGCTTATGTCCTATACAGAAATTACTGGGATATTTATACCCTTTACTATGGAGGCTAATGTCAACGTAGATGTTCCCGATTATACAATTCCATTTACCATGTGTCATGAGATGGCTCATCAAAGAGGATTTATGAGAGAGGACGAGGCCAATTACATAGGATATCTAGTAGGGATGAGTTCAGACAATGTTGAATTAATGTATAGTAGTACTATGTATGCCCTAGTTACTTCGGGAAATGCCTTGTATAGGCAGGCTCCTGATTTGTATTTTGAAATTATCAGTAGCTATTCTGAGGGTGTAGTAAAGGATATTCGTGCAAATATTAATTACTGGTCTAAATATGAGGATAATGTAATAAGTGTTATATCAGACAAGGTCAATGATACATATCTAAAAGCTAATTCACAGTCAGATGGAGTAAAAAGCTACGGTCGAATGGTAGATTTATTATTGGCAAAATACAGGGCAGACCAGGCTAGGTAAAACTAAATATTAGGTTTTTATTATAAGAAGTTAATTATAAAATATGGTGCATAAACCCCTTGAAATTGGTCTCCAATTTAAGGGGTTGATTTTTTTATTGTATGTGTTATAATTGTTAAGTAATTATTAACAAATTGTTATAAATGTTCCAGAAGTGTAACAATTTGATTATAAGGAGATTGAAATGAATACAATAAAAAAACTGGTTATTACCTTAATGGCAGCATTCTTTATTACATTAAGTTTTGACCATGTGGCATATGGAACAGACCTTGCCTTAGCAGATGAAATTAGCGATGATAGCTTAGAGAATGTTGAAGATGGGGCTAACACAGAAATAGCCGATTTAGACAATGTTGAAGATGAACTTAACAGTGAAATTATTGATGATACTAGTGATGATATGCTTGCAGATGATGAATTTGACCCTGATCTTTATGAGATTTTTGAGGATGAGCAAGGGCAGATTTATTACATTAAGAAAGAGCCCATAGAGCAAGAAGTTGTTGTTGAAGAGCTTGAAGAGGAAGAAGTCAAGGCTAAAACTAAAGAGAAGCCTACTTATTCAAAGAAGGACCTAAGACTTCTATCGAGTCTAATATATGCAGAGGCAGGAAATCAATCATATAAGGGAATGCTTGCTGTTGGAAATGTAGTTTTAAATAGGGTTAATAGCAAAGCTTACTCTCATGTTAATACTGTAGAAGAGGTTATATATGATAGAAAGTGGGCCGTTCAATTTACTGTTACAGTGAAGAATAAGAGTACAGGAAAGAGCGCTCTAGACAAGGCTCTAGAGTATTATGATACAGGTAAATTCAAGGGAAAAAATCCAGAGGCTGAGAAAAAAGCAATGAATAGGGCTATTAAAGCAGCAAAGGCCGCCTTATCAGGTGAGAACTATATTGGTGATTTCTTGTGCTTTAGAGTTAATAGAAACACAGCTAGTATTAGAAAAAAATATTCCTATAAAGTCTTAGGAGACCATATTTTTTATCGTACAAAATAATTATTGATGTAGATATTATTAAAACAAATAAAGATAGATATAAAGCAGAGCATAATATTATGCTCTGCTTTTTTCGCAATACTACAAAATAGCAAAAAAGAATAAAAAAGAAAAAAACATATTGACAAATTTAAAAATAATATAATACGCACTTGTAAGTAAGTGTTATATAGAAGGAGATTAATTATTAAAATTCTTATTGTAGAAGATGATTTGGTAAGTCGCAAATTTATGTAAAAATATGTATCAAAATACGGAGAGTGCGACATAGTTGTAGATGGACTAGAGGCTTTAGATGCTTTTATGATATC
>JAAYRC010000068.1 GCA_012518975.1 Clostridiales bacterium | reverse complement strand
CTTAATATCATTCCATCTTGAATGGTACCTAAGTAGGGGAAATATATAGGTTATTAAATCCTCATCATCCATCATTGAAGCCTTAATAGCCCCTATCTTTTGCTTAGATAACTTCATACCATCTAGGGTGAGCCTGTTATAGGCTTCCTTTTGAGGTTTATTATATTTCATAGCAAGTACATTAAAAACCACTGCCTTAGGCTTCTCATATTTTATGGTTTCCTCAAGTAAATAATAGGATTGCCATATAAGCTGCTGAGCACTACCCCTTATATAGCTTGTAATGCCGTATTTTTCCCATAGGGTAACAGGTGAGATATTAGAAAACACCTCACAATCACCTACAAATATTACGTCATGCTTTTTTTCTTCTTTATAATATTCCTCTACAAGATTCCCCTCAGGGATTTCCGACATATATTTAGGCATAAATAATTCCTGTAAAAAAAACATTACCACTAGCATAAGCAGGATTGCCATAATATTTATCAGAATCTTTTTCTTCTTCATTACCGGTTCCAGCCTTTCCAACCACATTCTGCAAAGTTTTATCTCTATACCTTTAGCTAACTTATATCTATTATCCCAATTTAAAACTGGCTATATATAAATTGGCTAGAATCATATCCTACCCCATATGCTCCAAAAATCAGTATAGAGATTATTAAAGCAAAATAAGCTAAATATCTTACTAGTAAAGGTTTTGTTAAAAGGATCTCTCTATACGACTTAGACCTAGAAGCAAGACTTACATACAAGATAATTAGTACAGCTATTATTAACACAAGATAATCCCATCTTGTAAGGCCTAGCCCTAAGAGACCACCATTAATCAGTTCATTCCAATTCCACTTTGTGAATACTGTTCCATACATCCTAAAGGTAGTGCTAACATTTCTGTAGCAATCTAAGGTACGTAAAAAACTCATAAGCCAAAATGTTCTAACTACCTGAAATAAACGATAGTAAAAGGCGTCTTGTACATTAAAACGTTTATGAAAGCTTTGGTAAAGAGGGATACATTCTTGAGAAACAAGTATTACTAAGCAATTTAATAACCCCCACACTACAAAATTCCATGCTGCACCATGCCATATACCAGTTGTAAACCAAACGATAATAGTTGCAAGATATACGGGAATTCTCTTGCCTATAGGATCACCAAATATCCTCCTACACTTTTTTGAGAGATTAAGCATCGACTTACTAACTGATATAGGAAAGAACATATAATCCTTAAACCAGGTTCCCAAGCTAATATGCCATCTTCTCCAGTATTCTGTAATTGATTTTGAGAAATAAGGACGCTGAAAATTCTCCTTTAGGCTTACTCCAAAAACTTCAGCTACTCCGATAGCTATATCTATTCCACCAGTAAAGTCCGCATATAATTGAATTGCATAGAAGAACATTCCAACAAGCACATATACACCCTGGTAGTCATCAGGGCTTCTTATAATAGTATTTACAGCTACCAATAGCCTATCGGCTATAACTAGCTTTTTAAAAAATCCCCATAGGACTCTTTGAAGACCGAAAGATATTGCCCTAGTGTCAAATGAATGCTCAGCAAATAAGCTTTCCTTCAAATCATCAAAACGACTAATAGGTCCCTGTATTAATTGAGGAAAGAAGGAAATGAATAAGGCCAATTTAAATATATTCTTTTCATATGGATACTTATCCCTGTATACATCGATAATATAGCCCATGGTCTGAAAGGTATAAAAAGATATGCCAAGGGGCAATATAAAACCAAGAACAGGAATATTTTTATTTATTTTTAATAAATCAAATACCGAGTTTATGTTAGCAATAGTAAAATCAGAATATTTAAGTACAGCAAGAATACCAAAATTAAAAACCATACAGACCACTAGCCACATTCTTTGCTTTTTTTTAATTCCTGATTTATAAGCTTTTCTTTCTTCTCTTGAAAGCTCTCCCTTGTTTTGCTTTAAGTAGACTGATGAAGTAGAATGAAGTAATCCAATTTTTCGGCTTATAAAATAGGTTGATAAGGTGGTGACAAGTATATACACTAGATATCCTAAGCCAGCAAAGCTATAGAATACATAGCTTGCTAGAAGTAGTAATATCCATTGGTTTTTCTTCGGTATTAAATAATAAATTACAAACAATATGACTAGAAATAGTATAAACTCATACGATGTAAAATACATAAAGCCCCCTATTATTCATCCTCCAATAATCTTTCAATTAAGGCCTTGATAGCCTTGGCGGAATTAAAATTCTCCGGAATAATATCCTCTACTGGAATTGTAACATCAAATTCCTCACTAAGATCTGATATAAGTGTAACGATATCAAAGGAATCAATTATCTTATCATCGATAAGGGTATCGCAGGTTTCAAAATCAATCTCAGGGTGTAATCCTTCTAAAATCTCTAGTATTTGTTCCATGTTAAATTCTCCTATGTTCTATTTTTTCTATAAATATTTACTTATTATTTTAACGTCCATAATACTTTTCTTTTAATAACACTCGATTAATTTTTCCATTGGCTGTCAGTGGCATACTATCAAGCTGCTCAATCATATTTGGTACCATATATCTTGGAAGCTTCTTCTTTAAAAAGCTAGCCAGCTCTGCTTTAGTCATATCTCCAACATAGTATAGTACTATCTTTTTCCTGATATCATCAAAAATACAAGATGCTGACTTAATATCAGGATACATATTTGCCACTACCTCTATCTCACCTAGTTCAATACGATGTCCCATATGCTTTATCTGATTATCCTTTCTAGATACGAATATAAGCTCACCCTGGTCATTATATTTGCCCAAATCTCCTGTACGATATATGAGCTCTGGATAGGAATTATTTAAAGGATTTTGTACAAAAGCTTCATTGGTCCTTTTAAAATCTCCATAATAACCTAGGGTAAGTGAGCTTCCACGAATGCATATTTCACCTGCTTGTCCCTGGATTACTTGCTTGTCATCATCATCAAGAAGAATTATATCTGTATTTTTAAATGGTCTTCCTATTGGTATGACCTCATCCAATTCAAAATCCCTATTAACCTCGTAGTAACAAGACATACCTGTACATTCAGTCGGCCCATATAAATTTATAAATCTTGCATCAGGCAGATTCTTTCTCCACATATTAAACTGCTTTATTGGAAACACTTCACTACCAAAGGCTATGGTTGTTAGATACTCAGGTATAGCCTTTTCAAAGGTTCCAAAGGCTGAAATCATGGTTAGGGCTGATACTACCCAGCATATTGTATTTATTTTCTTTTCATTTAAAAACTCCACAAGCTTTAGTGGAAACATAAACAGGCTCTTTGGTATGATATATGTCGTAGCACCATATTTTAAAGTCGGATACAGCTCCTTAAGGCAGGCATCTACATATAAGGGTGTCTGATTACCGAATACTGTGTTTTCATTGATTTTTAGTACATCGGATAGGTTCTCTATATAATCTATGACAGACCTATGACAGGCTACAACTCCCTTTGGTATTCCAGTTGAGCCTGATGTAAATACTATATAGATGGGGTCAGTATCTATCTGCTTATCTCTAATCTTTCCTAATAATTGCTCATCTATACTAGACTTAACTAAATCATCATATAGATATACCTTACCCCCATAATCAAAGCTTTCTACTGACTGTATGGTTTCATTATCACATATCACTGCCTTGGGGTTTAGGCTCTGAAAAATAAGCTCTATTCTATGCCTAGGCATCTCATCATCTATGGGAACATAATAACAACCAGCATATATTGTACCATAGAAGGAAATTATAGCTTCAGGATGCCTACCCATGAATACAACTATGGGCTCCTTATAATGTCCCTGTCTATAAAGAAAACTACCAATAGACCTTGAATTCTTATAAACCTCACTAAAACTAGCTTCCGAAGTTTCACTTGCATAAGCAATTTTATTGGCTAGCTTTCCTACAACATTTTCCAAGTATTCCAACACATTGTTTTGCATAGTCTTCATGCCTTCCTAATCTATGTATTTATATACTAACTTGTAATTAATACCTGATACTCTTTTTTTAAACAAGCACCTGAATTCAATACACTCCGCATGGCAAGAACCTCTAGGGCATCTATGAATCTTGATCCAATACTCTCATCACGCTTTATCATTGATAATTCAGTACATCCTAAAATAATTGTATCAGCTCCGCCTCTGATTAATTCATCCCTTACCTTATTGAAAAATTCCATATTAGCAGGCCTTCCAGCTTTTACATTATTATATATTAAGCTTGTAACAAGGTCTTGACTAGGCTTAGTCGGAATGATTGGACTAATACCATGTTTATTTAACTCCAACTGAAACAGTTCACCTGTTATCGTACCCTCAGTAGCCATTATACCAGCCTTCCTCACTCCATGGCTCTTTAAATATTGTACAGTCTCTCTTATAATATGGATAATAGGCACCCCTATATTACTAGCCAATTGATCATAAAAATAATGAGCTGTTATACAGGGAATTGCTATATAGGAGACTCCCAATCCTTCCAGAATCCTTCCAGCCTCAATCAGGTGAGGAAGCGGGCTATCAGCAGATTTATTTAGAATGTAATCCGTCCTATCCGGTATAGATGGTCTGCTGATAATATTAACATCAATATGACCTTGGTCAATACTGGCATCAGTCATTCGACTTATCAGTTCATAAAAATATGCAGTTGCTGCAGGACCTAAGCCTCCTATAACGCCTAAGCTCTTAGTCATATAAACTCCTTCCCTACAAATACAAAAGACATCCAAGCCTATTGGCCTCCTGACTATTCTTCAGGTGTTGCTGGATATAAAGATTTGTCAAAATTATAATAGTTGTTTCCACGCTTTTTTGTATAAGCCTCTACCTCTGCATCTGTAAGCATAAAGCTTTGCATCTTATCCTTATTTGGACAAGTATCAAAATGATACCATCCATCACCACAATTTATTAAGTTCCAAAAATGCTGAGTTCTTCCACCAACTCTTGTCACCAGCATATTATCTATACCTGCACGAGT
>JAAYRC010000067.1 GCA_012518975.1 Clostridiales bacterium | reverse complement strand
CTGAAATTATATATTTATATAGGAGGAAAATTCCTCCGTTGTATGTTACTGAAATTATATATTTATATAGGAGGAATGAGATGTCAGCATTTAGTGGAATGAATATAAGTGCCAGTGGTATGACTGCTCAGAGGCTACGAATGGATATTATATCTCAGAATATCGCTAATGTTAACACAACCCGCGATAAGAATGGGAATCCATATCAGCGGAAGATGGTGGTGTTTTCTGAGAAGGATAGCACTCCTTTTCAAGAAATTTTAATGAAGACAGCTGGAGTGACTGGTAACGGGGTCAAGGTAACGAAAATTTTGGAGGATAATATGACCGAAATGCGTAAGGTTTTTGATCCTAACCATCCTGATGCTGATGAACAGGGATATGTAACTTATCCTAATGTGAATATAGTTCAGGAGATGACAGATTTAATAGATGCAACAAGGTCCTACGAAGCTAATGTAACCGCCTTTAATGCCACAAAAAACATGGCACTTAAAGGATTAGAAGTAGGAAGATAGGGAGGCCTAGTCCAAGATGAACATAGCAAGTGTTGGAAAAATAAATACACTAAATAATAATATTAGCAAGCAATTAACAATTGATAACAAAGAAAATAGAAATGCTGCATTTGAAACATTATTTGATGCGGCAGCGGGGATGATTAAGGACACGAATCACTACATTAATAACGCGGAAGAAGCGGAGATGGCTTTTTCCCTCGGCCTTATGGATAACACCCACGATTTGCAGGTTGCACAGCAAAAGGCAAATCTAGCTTTGCAATATACAATTGCAGTACGCAACCAGGTTTTAGATGCGTATAAAGAGATAATGAATCTGCAATTTTAGACAACTTAATTCTAAGGAGTAGGGATAATGGCAGAGAGGCTGAAACAAATACCCAAAGAGTTATTAGCATTTTGGAATAAGTATACAGCAAAACAAAAGACAATTTTAATCAGTGTGGTCAGTGTAATTATATTATCATTTATAGTATTAATAATCATAACTAATCGAGTAGAATATAGTGAATTGACTATTACAGAGACTACTAAGGAGGCAAGTCAGGTTGTTGATTTACTTGAATCTGAAGGAATCAAATATAGGCTTGGCTCTGACAAATTGACTGTTTCAGTTGATATAAAAAGATATTCAGACGCTGTTTTATTGTTGGCTAGTAATGATATGCCATCAACAGGTCTTACTTTGGATGAGTTATTAAACAATAGTCTTAGTACAACTAATAGTGATCGTAATCTTAAATTAAACCTTTATATGCAAAATCAACTTAGAAGATACATTAATACTATGGAAGGAGTAGAGGAGTCCCAAGTCTTTTACATACCAGTAGATGAAAGTAATTCAATACTCTCTACTCAACGAGAGACTAGTGCTAGTGTTCTTCTTACAGTTAACAAGGATTTTAAGAAGGATACGGCCCAGACTATTGCCGAGGTGGTGGCATCTGTTATTGGTAATAATACAACAGATACAATAAAGGTAGCGGACCAGAACGGAAATCTTCTTTTTGGTGGTGCCCAGGATTTATATTCTGGAAGTGCTTCATCTAAAGAAGAATATCGTGATATGCTTCGCAATACCTTTATTAATAATTTATATATGGGTTTGATAAAGAGTGGGTATGATGATGTGGTTATCATGCCTAATTTGACATTGGATTTTAAGCAAGTTGATGAATTGTTTATAGAGTACCTACCAGCAGAAGGACAGGACCAGGGTTTATATGGTCATAGCTATACCTATAACTCTGAAAATGCCGGTTCTTTCAGTGGAGGTATCCCTGGAACATCTTCTAATGATGAAACTGACTATATGATTGAGGATTCCAATAGCTCAACAGGTAGTGTGAAAATAGAGGAATTTGATTATTTGCCAAATGAAAGGCGTACTAATATTGAATACGAAGTTGGTGCTATCATTCCAGAAGAATCTTCGGTAAGTATCCTTTTGAGAAAAATTAGAACCCTTACAGAGGAGGAGCTTGAATCCGATGGTTTGCTTGATGATATGACTTTTGACGAGTATGTAAGAGGGAATAACATTCAGACCAAGTTAGAAGTGGATCCTGAGATTATATCCATGGTTTCCTTAGCAACAGGTATAGCAGAGGGAAATATTCAAGTTACTGCAATTGAACAGCCTGTATTTGTTCCTAAGGAAGTTAGAATTAGGGAGTGGACAGACTATCTACAGATTGTTCTTGCAGTTTTGATAGTCGGCCTATTGATTTTCGTTGTGGTTAAGAGTATTGTGCCTGTTGAGGTTACAGAGCTAGAACCAGAATTATCGGTAGAGGAACTTCTTGTATCCACAAAGGAGAAACAACCCCTAGAAGATATAGAATTTAACGAAGTATCTGAGGTTCGCAGGACTATAGAGAAATTTGTGGATGAAAAGCCAGATGCGGTAGCACAACTTCTTCGCAATTGGTTAAATGAAGATTGGAATTAAGGAGGGAATTAGGTGGCAAAAATAAACGGTGATATTTCAGGGGTTCAAAAGGCAGCTATATTACTAATTTCCCTGGGTCCTGAGCGTTCGGCTAGTATATTTAAGCATTTGAAGGAAGAAGAGATAGAGGCTTTAACATTAGAAATCGCCAATACTCGTAGTATCTCTCCTTCTACCAAAGACCATGTTTTGGATGAGTTTTATGAAATATGTCTAGCTCAACAATACATTGCTGAGGGTGGTATTTCTTATGCGAAGGAACTTCTTGAAAAAGCCTTAGGTGTAGATAAGGCTAAGGATGTTATTGGCAAACTAACTGCTTCACTTCAAGTGCGTCCCTTTGAATTTGTTAGAAAAACTGATGCTTCACAGCTATTGAACTTTATACAGGATGAACACCCGCAGACAATTGCCCTTATACTTTCTTACCTATCATCCTCCCAGGCATCAACCATAATATCCTCTTTAGGTCCTGATAAGCAGGCGGATGTAGCAAGGCGTATTGCCATGATGGATAGAACATCTCCTGATGTAATAAAAGAGGTTGAAAAGATATTGGAGCGCAAGCTTGCTTCCTTAGTGAATCAGGACTATACAATTGTTGGTGGAGTGGATTCGATTGTTGAGATTCTTAATACAGTAGACCGGGGTACAGAGAAGCATATTATGGAAACCTTGGAAATTGAAGAACCAGAGCTTGCTGATGAAATTCGTAGGAAGATGTTTGTGTTTGAAGATATACTAACCTTGGATGACAAGTCCATACAAAGAGTTCTTAGAGAAGTTGACAATAATGAGCTGGCAGTTGCTCTTAAGGGCGCTGTAGAGGAAGTGCAGAATGTTATCTTTAATAACCTATCAAAGCGTCTGGCGGCTATGATAAGAGAAGATATGGAATATATGGGACCTGTTCGCTTGAAGGATGTTGAAGAGGCCCAACAAAAAATTGTTAATGTTATTAGAAAACTTGAGGATTCCGCTGAAATCATCATTTCCAGAGGTGGAGGTGATGAAATAATTGTCTAATATGATTAAGGCGTCTTCGATCCGCTACAAGGCAGATAGTAAGATGACTATTGACTATAAGGATAGGGATGAAGAACTTCAGGCCAAGCGAAATAACAAGGCTGTTTTGCAAGTCACTGATGAGGAATTCACCGGAGGGCTTGAGGCTGTTGTAGTTGATGCTATTGCCTCCGAAGAGGACCAGAAAAAAAAGGCAGAATTAATAATTAAGGAAGCTGAGAATGAGGCTGCTAATATTCTTGAAGCAGCAAAAGAAGAGGCAAAAAAGTTAAAAGATGCCACCATAGAGAGTGCCAGAAGGCAAGGATATGAGGAAGGCATAAAAAAGGCTAATCAGGAAATAGACCTGATAAAGAAAAAATTATTAGACCAAGAAATTCATCAGAAGAAGGAATATGAGGAATTGCTTACAAGTGTTGAGGGAAGGGTAGCAGACCTTTTAGGCAGCTTGTTAACAAGACTCACTGGTATCTTAGTAGAGGGCAAGGAAGATATAATCCTATATTTGGTTCAGAAAGCCCTTAGGGATGTTGAAGGCATAGAAGAATGTACTATAAGTGTATCTAGTGAGGATTATGATTTTCTTATATCAAAAAAGGAGTATATCGAGGGATTAATTGATGGTAGTATAAATGTTTCTATAGACCCTCAACTTATAAAAAATCAATGTATAATTGAAACTGAAGGCAAATTATTCGATTGTAGCCTTGATGTACAAATGGATAACTTGATAAAGGATTTGAAAATGCTTTCAGCTATTTAGATTTATACTAGAAATGTCGATATAAAGGGTAAGCGAATTAGTATATTAGAAAGCAGGGATAAATGAAAGTTATTGACTTTGATAAATATGAACAACTTTTATATAAAAGCTATCATAAAGAATTTGGCAAGGTAGTAAAAATGGTTGGATTAACCCTAGAAGCAACAGGACCTGCCTCTAATATTAACGATGTTTGTATCATACATTGCGAGGGTAAGGAAGAAAAGTTAGCAGAGGTAGTAGGCTTTAGAGAAAACAGGATACTACTTATGCCATTTGATGATATGACAGGTGTTGGAATAGGCAGCACTGTAGAGAATACAGGCAGATCATTTCGAGTTCCTGTAGGAGAGGACCTCCTAGGTAAAACCTTGGACGGACTGGGTAATCCTATAGATGGGTCTGAGCTTAATTGTACAAGCTTTTATGAGGCTGAGGCCATGCCTCCAGATCCCTTAAAGCGTAAAATAATTGATGAGGTATTACCCTTAGGAGTCAAAGCTGTTGATTCCATGCTTACAGTAGGTAAGGGCCAAAGAATAGGTATATTTGCTGGAAGTGGAGTAGGAAAAAGTACCTTACTTGGTATGTTTGCAAGAAACACTAGAGCAGATGTTAATGTTATTGCATTAATTGGAGAACGTGGCAGAGAAGTTCGCGAATTTATAGAGAGAGACTTAGGAGAAGAAGGGCTAAAGCGGTCGGTGCTTGTGGTAGCAACCTCAGATAAGCCGGCATTAATACGAAAAAAGGCTGCGAAGACTGCTACGGCCATTGCTGAATATTTCAGAGACAAGGGAAAGGATGTCCTTTTAATGATGGATTCACTGACAAGATTTTCCATGGCACAAAGGGAAATTGGATTAGCATCTGGTGAACCTCCTGTTTCTCGAGGTTATACTCCCAGCGTTTATTCTGAAATGCCAAAGCTTCTAGAAAGAGCAGGCAACTCTGATGTAGGTTCTATTACGGGACTATATACGGTCTTGGTTGATGGTGATGACTTTAATGAGCCAATATCAGATACGGCTAGAAGTATATTAGATGGTCATATAATGCTATCAAGAAAAATGGCACATAAAAACCATTATCCAGCTATTGATATATTACAAAGTATTTCTCGTGTTATGAGCCAAATAGTTACTTCTGACCATAAGAAGGCGGCGGGAATGCTAAAAAATGTTATGGCCACATATCAGGAAGCAGAGGATCTGATAAATATTGGAGCATATAAGAATGGTTCTAATCCTGATATAGATTATGCGATCTCCAAAATCGGGCAGGTTAATGAGTTTTTAATGCAAGCGGTCGATGAAAAACTTAGCTTTGAACAGGAGATTGACATGTTAAAGGAGATTTTTGAATAGGTATGAAAAAATTTCGTTATAGCATGGAAAATATATTAAGGATAAAAATTAAACTTGAGGACCAGGCAAGGCTTGCATATGCAAATGCTAGAAACCATTTAATTATAGAGGAAGAAAAGCTCCATATCTTAGAAAAAAAGAAGGATATCTATGAAGAGGAGCAGCGAAGTCAAAGTAACAATAGGCTTAATATTATAATGATGAAGCAACTTTCAGAAGCTATAGACATCACGAAGATGAATATAAAAGACCAGCTTATTGTAGTAAATGCTGCGAGGCAGAGAGTGGAGATAGCTAGAATTCGTTTAAATGATGCTATGATTGAAAGGAAGACGCAGGAAAAGCTTAAGGAAAAGGCATGGCAGGAGTACATAATGGAGGCTACAGCTGAGGAGCAGAAGGAGATAGACGAGCGAAACAGCTTTAACCATAGTGACTTTCTGTTACATGAGGAGGATAGATAGTGGCAAGAAAAGATAAGAACAAAAGTACAGAAAAAGAAAGCAGTAAGATTATGACAGTTATAATTGCGCTTTTGATTGCCATCATATGGTTTGCGATTTTTGGATTTTTAATCAAATTAGACGTAGGTGGATTCGGTTCAGGAGTCTTAAGGCCTATTATTAAGGATGTACCTATCATTAATAAAATTCTTCCTGGTGTATCAGAAGAGCAACTGTCAGCTGAAAAGGGTTATGAGTATAGGTCATTAGCAGAAGCAGTTGCCAGAATAAAAGAGCTGGAATTAATAATAGAGGATATGGAGAATCAAGAAAGTAAAGAAAATGAGGATAGAGCAGATCTTTTAGCTGAGCTAGAAAGACTCAGAATATTTGAGAAAAACCAAGAAGAATTTGAAGAAAGACAGAAGGAATTTGACAAGAAGGTTGTTTTTGCAGATGGAGCTCCTGATTTAAAGGAATATAAGCAGTACTATGAAAGTATTAATCCAGCCAATGCAGAAACAATATACAGGCAGGTAGTTGAGCAGTTAGAATATTCAGGAGCCATATTGGAAAAGGCAAACATATACAAAAGCATGGACCCTAAGGCTGCTGCTAAAATACTTGAGACCATGACTGCTGATGTAGAATCAGTAGCTAAAATCCTACTGGCAATGAAGCCAAAGGAAAGTGCTCAAATACTAGCAGAGATGGATTATGTATTGGCTGCAAAGATTACTAAAAAAATGCTGGATATGGATGAAGAAAGACTTGTTAGCAATTAAATTTATTTTGATTACACCGGGGAGATAATATATCCCTGTTGTATATATAAATAGTAAATCCCACATGTAGTGGAGACAAAAAAGAAAGGAGGGATGAAAGGGATGATAATGCAAAGTCTACCCAGGCAGGATTTAAGCATTGTAGCTAGGAAGCAGGACTTTGGTAGGACAGCAAAAAGGACTAAAGAAAGCGAATTTGATTTAGTGTTTGGCAAGAGTATAAAAAAAGAAGCATATGACTCTATTAATGAAAATACAAAAAACATAAATAGGTCAGAAGAAAAAGCTTCTATGAAAAGTAAGAAAGATAATATTGACATTTCAAAAGATAAGCAGGCATTTAAGACATATGATAGTAATAGACCAGATGATAAATCAATTGATACAAGTCAAACATTAGGAAAGCTAGTTGAAGATAAAGATGCCCCAGAAGATGAAATGGTCTTATCGGAACAGGTAATAGCTGTATTAAGTCAAATTCAAAATGCAATTATGGACTTACTTAAGCTTACTCCTGAAGAAATGGAACAAATGATGTCAGATTTAGATATGGACCTAAGCGACCTATCAGAATCACAGGCCATTTTACAGCTTGTCATGGCTAATAATGCTATCACAGATCCAACTGAAGTTCTTCTAGATGAAGATCTAGCAGATACTTTCCAAGCTATACTTTCTATTGTGAATGAACATCAAAAGGACTTACCTTCAGAGCTTAGCAAGGACCAGATTAAGATGATTCTTATGGAAGATAGTCAGGATCTTGCAGAAACAGATGATATGGTAGAGCCTATACTTAGTCAAAATAATGAATCTAATGATGTTAAGAACACCAATGAAAGCCAACAATTTAATTCTGACAAGATTGACATTAGTAACAATACTAGACCTGTAGTAGAGACTACTAGAAGTGACCAGGCTGACACAAAGGATAGTAAAGAAGGATTTAATGAAACAGAAGGTTTTGAAGCTTTCATAGAAAAGCTTACTACAAACTATGACAATCCTTTTGTAGAAGTTACTGGTGATAATCTAAGGCAATATGAAATTAGTGAAATTGCTAAGCAAATTATCGAAGAGATTCGCGTGGCTATTAATCCAAAGCAGACATCTATGGAGCTTCAACTAAATCCAGAGCATTTGGGTAAGGTGAACTTGACACTTAGTTCTAAGGAAGGTTTGATGTCAGCACATTTTGTTGTAGAAAACGACTTGGCCAAGGAAGCTGTGGAAAGTCAGATGTTTATTCTTAAGGAAACCCTGGATCAGCAAGGAATTAAGGTAGAAACCATTGAGGTTACTGTAGCTAGCTATACCTTTGATCAGAATAACCAGTCTGATGAAGCCAATCAAATGCTGCATAAGAAGCAAAGAATTGGTAAAAAGATTACCTTCGAAGAAGCTATAGCCATGAATGAACAATCTCCAGACCTAGATGATACTATAGATCATAGTGGTATCCATGGTTATACTGTAAATTATACGGCTTAGCATAAAGCAATTTAAGGAGGAATGCCATGAGCGAATTAATAAAATCAGTAAAAAGTGGCGTGATCGATCAGGTAAACAAATCAAAGTTAAGTGAAAAAGCTCCAAAAAACGAATTAGGTAAGGATGCATTTTTGCAGTTACTAGTAACGCAAATGAAGTATCAAGATCCTCTTAATCCCAGTTCCAACACTGAGTACATAGCCCAACTGGCTACATTTTCTCAATTAGAGCAAATGCAAAATCTTGGTGCAATGACATCTAATTCACAGGCACTTAGCCTAGTTGGAAAAAATGTCATAGTAAAAACCAAAAGTGAAACTGGTACAATTAAAGAGATTGGTGGAAAAGTAGATTTTGTAAACATGAGTAATGGTAAAGCCCATATTTCCATTAATGGAAATCTTTACTCCATTGATGATCTTGATAGTGTTATTGATGATACTTATATTCTGGAGCAGGGACGTCCCAGTATTGTAGAAAAAGTGAATCTTGAATATGACTATGAAGATCCTGCCGAATTAAGCTTTAAGGTGCATATGGGTGAAGGGGATACTATTGCAGATGACTTGGCAGTATTTATTGACCAGACTTTATTAGACTCATCGGTTATCACGCTGAAAGATAACAAGGTAATTATTGATGGCTCTGTATTTGAGAAGGCAGTAGATGGTACTTATAATGTAACAGTTATTTTCAATGATGTACTTTTAACAACGGCTAAGGATATGGTGACGATTACAGTTAAAAACTCTACTGTAAGACCTGAAGAAGCCGAGGAGCCAAAGGAAACTCAGGAAGCCGAGGAAATTGAAGACCCCAAGGAAATTGAAGAACCAGAGGAAACCTAGGAATCCACCTATATTTAATAAAAGTGAGTGATTATTATGAACAACACACCTTTGAATAAGATACCTTCTTCATTACCGATACCCAATAGGATAGGTAGTGGTAAAGCAATTAATAAGCCTGTGAAAGGCATGTCCTTTCATGATATCCTGAGGGAAAAGCAATCTGGTATCACTTCTGAATTGAAGTTCTCAAAGCATGCCAACGAGAGGCTGGCTAGTAGAAATATAGATCTTACAGACGATCAGTACAGGAGATTGGAAACAGGAGCTAGGAAGGCTAATGAGAAGGGAATTAAGGAATCATTGGTAATGGTAGACAACCTTGCATTTGTAGTGAGTATTAAGAACAATACAGTAATCACTGCGGTAAATGAAGGTGAAGAAAAGATTTTTACAAATATTGATGGTGCAGTAATTATTTAGGGCCGGACCTTTTGGAGGCTTGTATCCATGACTGACAGATTGGATACTAATGATTACTAAGCGCATTTAGGAGGTCATATTATGATGAGATCATTGTTTTCTGGTGTTTCTGGCTTAAAAGTACACCAGACTAGAATGGACGTAATAGGTAATAACATATCTAATGTAAATACAATAGGTTTTAAATCAAGTTCTGTAAATTTTTCAGATGTATTTTATCAAACAACACAAAGCGCGTCTGGACCTAATGACGCAACAGGTACAACAGGGCGTAATGCGATGCAGATTGGACTAGGGGCTAATGTCGCATCAATTACAACAGCAATAGGTACAACTGGTGCATCACAAAGAACAGACGACCCCTTTGATCTTATGATTGAAGGAAACAGCTTCTTTGTTGTAAACTACGGAGGAACAAATTATTTTACTAAAGCAGGAGCATTTGGTGTGGATGGGTTTGGTACCCTATGTACACCCGCTGGAGCCTCTGTTATGGGATGGCAGGTTGACCCTAATGATCCTACAAAGACAGTAGCTGACACTGTTAGTCCTCTACATATCATGTCACCAGAAAATCTGTATGCCAATCCTGAGGCTACAACAGCTGCTTATGTGTCTGGTAATATTGACAGTAAAGATACACAGATAGCATTTAATGCAACAGGTAAGATGGTTAATTTGGGCTTCTATGATAATATGGGACATGCATATAAGGCGGATATTAGAGTAAGGCAATCGGAGGATGAAGGTACCAACATCTATACAGTGGACATTACAGATATTAAGGATGAGAAAGGCAAATCTATCTTTGTAGTGGAGGAAATAGATGATGATGGAAATATTACATATAATTCTTCTGGTATAACCCGTATTGATTTTGGAAATGCCTCATACACAGCTGAAGTGGATGAAGAGACTGGTAGAGTTACTCTTAATGCTTCAGAAAGTGTAATGCTTACATTTAATGGTTCAAATGGAGCGTTTGTTAGTGTGGGTGACGATGACCCAGATTCTTCTAGGTCAAGTGTTACACTATCAATTACTGCTGATGCAGGAGGAGCCAACCCATTTAGTAATATTGAAGTGGACTTTTCTGAAGTAACTATGTACTCTAACAGTGGTAATTCATCATTAGAAGCACATAGGGGTAGCAAGCTTGGAATAGGTGCAGGAAAACAAGTAGGAAACATGACTGGAATAAGCATTGATGGTTCAGGTAAAATCTATGGAAAATATGACAATGGTGATAGTAGGCTCCTAGGTCAAATAGCTGTTGCATCTTTTGCTAATCCTGCTGGCTTAGAGGCAATTGGTAATAGTATGTTTGCAGCTACACAAAACTCTGGTTTATTTGATGGAATTGGACAGGACCCTACCCAAGGTGGCGGTAGTATATCAACTGGAGTTTTAGAGATGTCAAATGTTGATTTATCTGCACAATTTACAGACATGATTACTACACAGAGAGGTTTTCAGGCTAATTCAAGAATAATTACTACATCGGATTCTCTTCTTGAGGAACTAATAAATCTTAAGAGATAATTAGCTAATAATTTGTTTGGGTGGCAGGCCACTGCCACCCAAACCATAAGTAATTGAGGAGTGGAGGGTTTTTATGATTGAGGTTACAAGATTAAATGGGGATAAACTAACGATTAATGCTGAATTAATAGAACGGGTTGAGGAGTTACCAGATACTGTAGTAAAATTAACAACAGGTAGCAAAATAATAGTAAAAGAAAGTAGACAAGAGATCAAAAATTTAGTAACATTATACAAAAAAGAAATATTATGCCGAGATTTGTAGAAAGAATTTTTTTATAATAGGATATTAGGTCCTGTTACAAAAAACGCTCCGCCAAGTATGCGCACCCACATGTAATGAAATTGTTACTTCGTGAAAGCGTTTGCGCGGAGAATGTGCCAAGGCACATTCTTTCTTGTAGATAAAATAGGAGTTATGAATAATACAAGGATGGAAGGTGACTAATTTGGATTTAGCATCTATTATTGGACTGATAGCATGTGCGGTCATTGTTATATTTGGTATTTTGTATGGGCAGTCGGGGCTTGAAGTTTTAGGAAACTTCTATGACCCACCTTCATTGTTGATAACCTTAGGAGGAGCTATTTGCTGTGTGCT
>JAAYRC010000066.1 GCA_012518975.1 Clostridiales bacterium | reverse complement strand
TGATTACAGCATAAGCTTATATAGTATTATGAAGTTGGATATAAATAAATATATATATTAACTATTAATATCTTTATTCATTATACTATATAATTAATCAAAGCTCTACTATATTATCATTATATTAACATAAGTTCATTTATTTTCTATAATAGTATAATAGATGAATTTCCTTTGGGTTTAGAGAGGTGATAAATTGTCTGATAATAATAAAATCAAATTTTTCTTGGCTAGCAAAACAAAAAGAGGCCTTGTCCCCTTATTTGATGAACTAAGAGATGTTAAAAATAGCAAAAAACTATATATATTAAAGGGTGGCCCAGGAAGCGGTAAAAACTCCTTGATGAAAAGGGTTTTAATGCGGCTTGAATCTAATAGACATAGTATTGAGTATATTCATTGTGCTAGTGATCCAAACTCACTTGATGCATTTATAGACCATACGTCAGGTATAGCTATGGTAGATGGAACATCACCCCATATTATGGATCCAGGATATCCAGGGGCTTATGATGTCATTATTAATATGGGAGATTGCTGGGATGATGCAAGTCTCTTAGACCATAAAAATGATATTATTTCCTTAAGCGACACATGCTCCACCTATCATCAGATGGCAAGCTCATGCATCCGTTCTGCAGCAGCCTTGCTAGATAATAACATGGAGATAGCTAAGTCTTATCTAGATAATGAGGCTATAAATGAATTTGTTAGAAAATTAATCAAAGACTTAAGCGGATCAAAAATTGGCAATCTAAAGAAAAGACTTCTAAGTGCAGTTTCAGTAGGAGAAATAGTGTTTTTTGCTGAAACTATAGAAAATCTAGCATCTAGTATATACCTAATACCTGATAAGTGGGGAGCCGCCTCAGATGCCTTACTATCAAGACTAAGCCATGGAGCTTCCTTATTAGGTGTTGAACAAATCGCCTGTTATTGTTCAATACGTACTGAAGATAAGATGGATCATATAATATTTCCCTCTGCAGGTATAGCCGTAAGTACCTCAAATTGCTTTCATTCATTAAAGGAAAGTAAGCAGAGTATTACACCCAACTTCATGAAATCAATCCCTAATCAACTTCATGAACAGATGCTTGTACATCATAATATAGCTATAGAATTATTAGATAAAGCTAGTAATCATGTTAAGCAGGCAAAACTCCTACATGATAATTTGGAGGCCTATTATATTAAGGCTATGGACTATTCAAAGGTGGATTTAATATATGAAAGTATTATAAAGGAAATTATCTAGGAGGGTTTACAAATAAGCTTATAAACCCACTTTCTATATTGCAAATATATAAAAAACATGCCAACTTAGAAATAACCATAAAATAATTTATGGCTAAGTCTATCTGGTATGTTTTTTTATTATTTTTCATAAATTACGAACCACAACTTCTCTCCTTCATATTATGATATTAGCTTACGCTAAATCTTTTATACCAGACTAATATTTCTCTAATATGATTGATCATAATGATTTAATTTATTCAGGAGGTATCTATGTTAAAACTTCATAACGCCAATGTAGGAAGTGTTGTTACAGTAAAAGACCTGACTTCAACAGGCCTATTAAGAGAAAGAATGCTGGCCCTTGGACTAACTAAGGGAGCCCAAGTAGAGGTTGTTAGACGGGGGCCATCAGGAGATCCAACAGTATTTAATATAAGGGGTGCAATGATTGCACTTAGGAATGAAGAGGCTTCAATGATTACAATTAGTTGATTTTATCAATTTTAAGCATATAGGTTTATTATTTTTGTTTTGGAGGCAATATGGGATTAACTTATCAGTCTACTAAAGCTACCGCCTTAAAAGATACCTTTCAAATTAAGAAAAATCCAGGTCAATACGTAATAGCCTTGGCAGGTAATCCTAATACCGGTAAGAGCACTGTATTTAACTCTCTTACAGGATTGCGTCAACACACCGGTAACTGGCCAGGTAAAACAGTTGTTAATGCTAGGGGGGAGTTTTCTTACAATGATGATGAATTCATCCTTGTTGATCTTCCTGGCACATATTCCCTCTTCTCATCCTCTGTTGAAGAGGAAGTGGCTAGGGATTTTATATGCTTTGGTAATACAGATGCAGTGATTGTCGTAGTAGACGCAACATGCCTTGAAAGAAATCTTAATTTAGTATATCAGCTAATGGAGCTAACAGATAAACTTGTATTATGTATCAATCTCATTGATGAAGCAAAATCAAAAAAAATAGAGATTGATGCTAAAGGGCTGGAAAGTGAATTAGGAATTCCTGTCGTTCTATGTGCTGCAAGAAGTGATATTGGTATTAGTGACCTAAAGGCTGCATTATACCAAGTTGCTACAGGTATTATCAAGCCTTCTACTAATGTAGTATACTATGAAGGCCCTATAGAAGCCCTTCTGACAAAGCTTAATCCTATATTAATGAAGTATGCCAAAAACATTAACCCAAGGTGGCTGGCTCTTAGGATAATTGACGGAGATGAAAAGCTTATAGAATCTATTAAGGACTATATCACAGATGAAGATTTGGATAACATTGAGATAATTTTAGAAGAAAACAAACTTGCATATGATAAACAGGCCCTCCGGGATTCTATAGCAAGTACAATATATAATAAAGTTGAGCATGTTACAAAAACCTATGTCAAGAATTCCTCAAAGAAAGTTAACAGGGATAGGCTTATTGATAATTACATTACTTCAAAAGTTTTTGGTATTCCATTAATGTTATTAACCTTAGCCTTAATTTTATGGATTACTATATCAGGCGCTAATTATCCTTCTAGCCTTTTGGCAAAGTTTTTCTTTGGAATTGAAGGAAAGATTACTATCTTCTTTAATTATATACAGGCTCCTGATTGGGTCCATGGTGTATTGGTTTTAGGTCTTTATAGAACTCTAGTCTGGGTGATATCTGTAATGTTGCCTCCCATGGCTATCTTTTTTCCACTATTTACAATCCTAGAGGATTTAGGCTATCTTCCAAGGGTAGCCTTTAATATGGACCATTTGTTCAAAAAAGCATGTGCCCATGGAAAGCAGTGTCTAACCATGTGCATGGGCTTTGGTTGTAATGCAGCCGGCATTATATCATGCAGAATTATTGACTCTCCCAGAGAGAGGCTTATTGCTATCCTTACCAATAATTTTGTACCCTGCAATGGAAGATTCCCCACCTTGATAGCTATATCAACAGTATTTCTAGTATCTAGAGGTAAATACGGTATTTTACCAGTCCTATCAGTCACTGGCCTGGTAGTAATAGGAATTGCTATAACCTTACTGGTCTCCTATCTACTTTCTAAAACCATACTTAAGGGAATACCATCTACCTTTACCCTTGAGTTGCCTCCCTATAGGATTCCAAGAATAGGTCAGGTATTGTATAGGTCAATAATAGATCGGACTATATTTGTTCTATGGAGAGCTATAATAATAGCAGCCCCTGCAGGGGTGATTACATGGATTTTTGGAAATATATATATAAGGGACTTAGGTATAATTGGCCATGTTGCAGGTTTCTTAAATCCCGCTGCAAGGTTAATTGGACTTGATGGGTTTATTCTCATGGCTTTCATACTTGGTCTACCTGCTAATGAAATTGTATTACCAATTTTATTAATGTCTTATCTATCTACTGGTTCTATGATTGAATTTGAAAGTATTGATTCTCTTAGAAGGATTCTTCTTGATAATGGCTGGACCTATCTTACCGCCCTTAATACAATGCTGTTTTGTCTACTACATTGGCCCTGTGCCACAAGTCTATTAACTATAAAAAAAGAAACAGCAAGTATTAAATGGACTCTTCTTGCCGCATTAATCCCTACAGGAGTAGCAATCATTGTATGCTCAATTACCACATTGATTTTTAAATTATTTGGATGGGGATAAAACTTAAAGACAGGATGCCAAATAGGCATCCTGTTCAATTTAATATTAGTTATGTATTAAATTAATATTTATATATTACTCTTGTTCCTAATACGATATTGCTTAAATTCATTTAAGATTTTGGGATTTTCATTAAAGAAACTTACTAAATTCTGAATTCCTAAAAGGATCTCACCATTTATTGTATGTTCTATCTTTTCAGTCTCAGCAAGCAGTCCATCACTAATATTCAAAATAGTAAGCCACTCCATAATAATGTTGTGTCTATTTAAAAGCTCTTTTCCTAGTGTTTTTCCTTGCTCTTCTAAGATAATGACGCCATATTTTTCATATTTAATAAGCTTCATCTCAGAGAGCTTTTGAATCATTTTAGTTACAGAGGGTGGTTGTACATTAAGTGCAGTTGCAAGATCATTCACTCTGGTAAATCCTCGCTTTTTTGATAGTCTATATATCATTTCCATATAGTCTTCTGCAGAGGGAGATAAAAGTTCATGGTCTTTTCGCATATATTCACTAAAGGTGTAATACTCTTGATTAGACATACCATACTTCCTTATAAAGCTTTCTTTATCATTATATGTTTTAGCTATAAGATATAATGATATGGTTATCTTACATTCAATTAATATTTATATACTTTGAATAGCTTTCCAAATCCTTTATTAAATAATCTATATCGACACCCAGACTATTCATATATTCTTTTACACCAACAATTAAAAGATCATTATATTCGTTCTTAATATTCTTGTTATCATGAAAACAATCCGGCAAATATATTGAAAATCTATCACCATTATTAAAGACACCTATAACTTTATCTCCATCTGAATCATTATCAAGTATTCCATAGTAAGATAATCTATCATCAAATTTATGTAATGAAATTGCTACTGTTAAATCCGGTTTATCATCATAACTTTCAAGTCCCAATAACCATGTTGCAAAGTTCTGGTAGTCGTAAAATGTAATATCTTCAAAACATTTTATAAATATATAGCCTTTATCATTTATCTTATACTCCAGCCTAGCCCCCTCATCATTTAATTCGAAATCAAAGGAATTAATCTGTTTTATTAAATAATCTTCCGTTGAATTAGACATAAATATATAATTGTTATAATCACTCATATTAATACATTTGTGTGAATCATCTGATGTCCTGTTCTTTGAATTATTTAATCCTCTTCTTTTTAAAACAATTATAATACAGAGCATAACTATAATTACTATTGGAAAGTTCATAAGTATATCTATATTCAAACTAACACCCCTTCTCTTTATATTATTTCTACTACATATTAACTAATATTGATAACTAAGAATACACTTTTACATATTATCTGTTTGGACTCAATTTCATATTATATAAAAACCGCATGGTAAATGACCTGGAATCTGGTCCCAATGCGGTTATACTTATTGTTTTATAATATTTGTTGAGCGATAAGTTTGTCCTGTTTATAAATATGTTCCACTAACCAGCTAGTTAGAAAATCCAACAATTCCAATAATGACTCCTTTTGGTTTTCATCAATAATTTCGGAATCATATCCATATATTTTTTCAATAAAATCATCATGGGCAACCTTTTGTGATAAAAGCTTATTATATTTTATATTGCTCATATAAGCCTCTTCATTGTCAAAATGATACTTAGTGTATTCCTTAAGCTCAGTAACAACTTCCATAATATAATCATACTTATCGGGTATAAAATCATTCATTAACAATTCATAAATATTATTAGCGATTTCAAATAGCTTTTTGTGTTCTTCATCAATAAAATCAATACCGGTATAATATTCCGGCTTCATTTCATACATAGCCATATCATATCTCCTTTACCAAGTCACTTTGTTTATATTTTCTTTCTTATTGCCCAATTGGTTTATCCTGCATAAGAATATGGTCTACCAACCAGTTTGTTAAAAAATCTAATAACTCTAATAATGTTCCCCTTTGATTCTCATCAACAATATCTGCATCATATTCACTTATCTTCTCTATAAAACTATCGTGGGCAACCTTATGAGATAAAAACTTGCTGTATTTTATATTTGTCATATAAGTCTCTTCATGGTCAAAATGATATATTGCATAATCCTTAAGTTCACTTATAACCTCCATAATATAATCATATTTGTCAGGTATAAACTCATCGACCAATAATTCATAAGCAGTGTTAGCAATTTCAAATAACTTTTCATGCTCCTCATCAATAAAACTAATCCCGGTATAATATTCCGGCTTCATCTCATACATGGCCATAATATTCTCTCCTTTTTAAGCAATTTATTTGTGATTATATTGTGAAATACAGCTTAATTCTACCATATTTGTTAACTATATACAAGATTCAATAATAATAAGAATCATTCCCATTATAAATAAGATAAATAATATATCCGTATTTAGGATTGTCTTTTTACCTGTTTAGGTGTAACATAGAATACTAAAGCAAGCATATTGAAAAGAAAGAGAAGGGAATTAACAATGAAAAAAGTACTACAAGGATTATTTATTGTGTCTATGGTGTTTATAATGGCAGGATGTAGTAATAAGTCCCATCCTGTTATCATCGGAAACCTGTCTTTTGACATCAATACAAAGGTATGGAAGCATGTAAAAAGCATTGATGAGAATGCACCTCTTGAATTTAGGGATAGTAATAATAATTCATTAGTCATTAATGTATCCCAAGAAAGTACATATCAGCATCCTTTGACCATGATTTCATTTATTGAAACCTTGTTTTATGAGAATGATAGCTTTCAGGTGTTTGTTGAGCCTAAGGAGTTATCTGTCAATGATACAACTTGGTATGAATATGGCTATCAATTTTCAGATAATACAACAACCTACAAGGTATATCAGCGATATTATGGTAAGTTTTATAATGCCGCTTCAGTATCCTACACAGCTACTCTAGATAGTTATGATGCTGGTATTGATGAAGCAATTGCTCTTATGTCTAACATTAAAGTTGAGGAAATACGTAATGACGAAAATGAAGCCAAGGCAAAGGAATTTTTAGTAGGTGAATGGGATTTAGACGGCAAGGGCTATCTAGTTCTATTAGAGGATGGAACTTATAAATGGTACAGAGATGGTAGTAAGAATGAAAAAAATATGCACTACGGTAGCTATGGCTGCGATATAGAAAACTCCAATATGAATATGTTCGAGGGTGATGCAATATATCTAGTTATCTTCCCCGAAGGCTTGGTTGTTGATGGTGTTCCTCAAGCAGTCCAAGCAAAAAACGACTTTTTAATATCCTTAGATAATGAAAATGAAGGTTATCCTATGGTTAATATAGCTACATATAGCCTTTATACCATGTTTAAACAATAAAAACATGTAGCAGCTTCAGAAAGTTACTGAAAGCTGCTACTTTTTATTTATAAACTATAGGCTCTTAATTCTTTCCTTTAAATCTAGTATCTTTCTTTGAATAAGTTCAATTACTTTTATAAACTCCTCATCATCCTCACCTGTCGGATCATCTAATCCCCAATCCTCTCGATGTTTACATGGCAAATTTGGGCACTTAACATTACATCCCATGGTTATTACAATGTCTACTGGACCTATATCTTCTATAAGCTTTGGTCTTTGTGTCCTAGACATATCTATCTTATATATCTTCTTCATAAGCCTTACAGCATCCTTATTGATTTCACTTGTTAGGTCTGTCCCTGCAGAACAACTTTCAAAAATATCAAAAGCCAGGTGTTTTCCTAAAGCTTCTGCTATCTGTGACCGGCAGGAGTTATGAACGCAGATAAAGGCCACCTTAGTTTTATTCATTCTATCTTCTCCTTCTGTTTTATACATACTTAATTAAAGTTTAGTAATTTCACATACAGTTAATCTCTTGCCATCAACCATAAATCTTATATTATAATCTGCAAAGTAAAATCCATATATCCTATTAGGGTCATCATGGTAGGAGGGTCTTGGATCCTGCGCTAAAACCCCAATTAAGGCTTCATGGTACTTTACAGGTATCTGTTCAAATAGGTGGTCCGAAATCTCTACATCTAACAAATCTTCCTCTATATGATCTAGAAATCCTTCCGAGGCATCTGGGTGACTGTCTGTATATGCTAGATAGGGCTTAATATCGTATATAGGGGTCTGATCCATCAAGTCTATTCCAGATACATGAAGAATAGGCCCAAGCTCCTTATGAAATTCAAGCTTATCAAGCTTTACAGATGATAAACCTAAGCTATTAGGACGATTAGGCGACCGTGTTGCAAATACTCCCATCCTCCTGTTACCACCTAGCCTGGGCGGCTTTACCATAGGTGACCAATTATCACGGTTAAAATTATGAAATCCCCATATAAGCCAAATATGAGAAAAACCTTCTAATCCTCTAAATGCATCAGGGTTGCGAAATTTTGATTCAAATATTATCAGGGCCTTTAAGGCATCTACTACTCCGCTTTGCCTTGGAATTCCAAACTTCTCAGGAAAATCTGTGTGAATCTTTGCAATACATTCAAGGGATAGGTTATATGAATCTATATTATCCTTATTTTTATTCTTGTAAGACATCTAAGTTTCCTCTTCTATTAGATAAGACTTAAAGCTCAAGACTCCAATTCTGTCCCTGCTTTTTAATATCCATAATATTAACAGATAAATTTTTATTATCTGTCTCATCTTTATATTTTTGAATAGTTTCAAGCTTATCCCATAAATGCATTGGAAAGAGATAATTCACATTAGCATTATTAAGTAGCTCATCCACACCCAGCCTATACCAGTCATCTTGTCTTGGATCTAAAGGAGCAAAAGCTAAGTCGATAGTAAGGTCTTTTAATTTAAGTATTTCTTTTTGGAAATTGGCCTTCATATTATTATTAAATTGCTTATCCTCCCCCTTCCAAACCCATAGATTCAAGTCACCTGCATGATAAACAATCTTTCCTTTGTAGCTTACCACAAAAGCAACTCCCATATCAGTTGATTTTAATGTGTTTATCAAAATACTATCCTTATTTCCATCAGAAATTTCATATTCCTGATTGGGTTTAACTGATTTAATATGGGAAGATAATTCCTCAGTAATATTGTACTTAACCATGGCTTTTTCATCTAGCTTTATATCAGATGAAATAATAAAGCTAAGCTTAGTATGCTTATTAAACATCTTAAAAATCTCAGGGTTAAAGTGATCACCATGGCTATGACTTACAAATACCACAAGCATTTTATTATTATCTAAACTTGGAATCTCGCCTCTATAGTAATCAAATAACCAATAAGTTTTATCCCATTCTAATAAAAAACCACTCTGTTCAAGATAGGTTATCTTAACTTTCATATTATACCTACTTTCTATCAAGGACTATCAATACAGTTGAAGTAAATATAACAAAAATGACTTGGTTTTTCTAGCCCTAAATATATTTTTCCCCTTTCATTTGCATCAAATTATTGTAATTTCAATAATATCACACATCATTTATTCACACTTATTGATTTATTTCATATATAAGATATTAGAAATTATTTGAATTAGTCGATTGCAGTCAAATTGAGA
>JAAYRC010000065.1 GCA_012518975.1 Clostridiales bacterium | reverse complement strand
TTGATTTCACCTTCATTCTTAACAATAAAGGATAGGTTGGCTTTTCTGCCGGGCATAAAATCACTACTTTCCACCTTCCTCACTGTTAATTGAGAAGGTGCCTTTTCCTCAAGAATCTTCAATTCAAAAGGAAGTGTTGCAACTACATATTCTCCCGTAAATGAGGATGTTCCCTTAACGATAAGATTTACAGGATAAGATCTTATTCCTGCCGTTTCTTTTGTACTAACTTCAAATTCAATATTGGCCGTAATATTATTAGTCATCATAACAACAGGCACGCCAAATTCTGAAATCATTGTCGGTTTAGAAAAAGTGAAGGGTGAACCTTCTGTTGCTTCAATTGATACAACAGGATCTAATATGTAATCACCTTTTGTTCTAACAGGTAACTTAATATAGGTTTTCTCACCAGGCTTTACCGTAAGATTAAAGTCTTCCTCACTAAAGGTTAAGATATCCATTCCCTCTGTGTTACTAGCATATACTGTCTTATTTACGCATGTAGAAAATAATAAAATTGCTACAAATGCCCATATAAATGCTTTTTTCATTTAATATCCCTCTACTTCCTTTATTATTTCTTCAAATCTTTTAATTTTATTCTAAGCTCTTATTTAAGAAGACAAATCATCCTGGTCCACCAGCAGGTATGGCATCCTGGTCCATTACACCTATCATATCTAGCTTAAACTCCTCAGGTTCGGCAGTCTCCTCTTGCTTAAGATCAACTATCTCCTCAATCCGTCCGTCAAAGATATGAATTATCCGATCAGCATATCTTGTTAATTTTTTGTCATGAGTAACCATTACAATGGTTTGATTATTAGCCATAGCCATATTCTTTATTATATCCATTACTTCTTTACTGGTTTTAGAATCTAGATTACCAGTTGGCTCATCAGCAAATACAATCTCGGGATTGCTTACAAAGGCCCTTGCTATACCAACCCTTTGCTGCTGTCCTCCACTCATTTCCTTTGGCTTATGCTTAATACGATCACCTAGTCCGACATTATTTAGCATTTCCCTTGCCATTCTTCGCCTTCGTTTTTTTGTAACATGCTTGAATACCAATGGAAGCTCAACATTCTCTAGAGCAGTCATGGAATTAAGCAGGTTATAAGATTGGAACACAAATCCCAAAGTATTTTGCCTAAACTTTGCCAGCCCCTTTTCGCTCATCCTATGTATGTTACGACCCTTTATTATGATCTGGCCACCAGAGAGCTTTTCTATACCTGCCATAAGATTCAATAATGTAGACTTACCGGAGCCGGATGACCCATACAAGCAGCAAAATTCTCCCTTTTTTATAGTAAAGCTAACATCATCAACTGCAACGATCCGCTCTTTGCCCATCCTATATATCTTTTTGGCATTTTTGACCACTATAATATTTTCATCTTTACTTTTCATTTTGCACCTTCCTAAACCTTAGGTAAATCTTTTTTCCATTACAATGTTACACTATAACAATTAAAATAATTCCTACAATTTCTTAATTTTTTCTTACATTTTCTAGATTTGATATATTTATCTATTTATTAGACGACATAGGTATGAACATGTATCCAAAAAATATTATTTTCTACTTTCTAAAATTTATATTTTGCTAGAACTCCTACGCCTTGCCAATTCGTCTTTTTTTATGGCTTTATTATTAACATATCTTACAAATACTAATTTTATGTATGCACCCACAGGTACAGCTAGGAGCATACCTAAAAATCCACCAATTGCACTTCCAAAAATAAGTGAAATTATGATAATAAGAGGATGTATTTTTATAGAACGACTTAGTAACTTTGGCCCTATTATATTTCCATCCACAAATTGAATAATTAATAATGCAATCATGGATACTACAAGCTTTTGCATCTCACCGTTGACCAGGCATACAATAGTTGTGCTTATATATGCTATTACCGGTCCAAAATAGGGTATTAGGTTACCTAATCCTGCAAATATTCCAATTACTATGGCAAACTTAACCCCAGTTATAGATAAGACTAAACTAATCAATATCATCATAAGAAATGCATCTGCCAACTGCCCCCTAATATATCCTGAAAAAGCATAGTCCAAATCCTTAAGCATAACAGATATCCTGTTATTAGCTTTCTCAGATAATAGGGCATAAGATGTCTTTTTTAGATATGAAGAAAACATTTTTCCGTCGATTAAAAAATAAAAGCCCGTAATTAAACCAAATAGAATCGTTGTTAAGTAGCCAGACATATTTGTTATTGCATTTACAATCCCTTGTAGAAAGTCCTTCAATATATCTAATATTATGGTTAAGGTTTCTTCAACATACTGCTCTAATTGGGTTGATTGAATATCTAGCTTTTCCAAACTTTGAAGAAGTGAATTATAAAAGGTTTCTAGGCTATTTATATACCCCTCTGCCAGCCTAATAATGTCATTATAGTTTGCTAACTTTAGTTGATCCGTTACCGAAAAAATCAGTATAGATATTAAACCCACGATTATTATGAATAAAAGTAAAACCGAAAGAATAGCCGCCCAAACTCTTGTTTTTTTCATTTTTTTAAATATCTTAAGCTTATTAAACCTTCCTTCAAAGAAACCAACTATAGGATTCAGAAGATATGCAAAAACAAAGCCTAGAATTACAGGTCTTACTACCCTAATAATCCAACTTAACCTTTCCATAAGCTCCTTTATTATTGTAGGAGCGTTTTTTGCTATAAGGGAAAGTATATATATAACAACTGCAGTAATTATCACATATATAGATATTTGCATATATTTACGGTTTAGTTTGTTTTTTATTCTCATAGACTGTATCCTATCCCCTTTCAGTTGACTTCAGATAATCTACAATTAAGTTTGCTGCATTATCAATACCAACTGTATCACTACGAATAGATAAATGATAATTCTCTGCTTTGCCCCACTTTTCACTGGCATGGTAATTATAATAGTTGGCTCTGGCTTTATCTATCTTTAATATATTCTCCTCTGCCTTTTGCTCAGGTAGGTTATATAATTTAATTGCTCTTTCTTTACGATATGCCATATCAGCCCATATAAATACATGGATAACATTACTATAGTCTCTTAAGATATAGTCTGCACATCTACCTACTATAACCCCAGGCCCCTCCTTGGCTATCTTACGAATAACATTTGACTGAGCCAGATAAATCTGATCATCCAGAGAAAGATGGGTAAATCCAATATCATGGTTACCGTAGGCATTCATACCCATGGCAATTGAATACAATAAACTATTGCCGGCTTTTTTCTCTGCATTTTCAAAAGCACTTTCTGAAAAACCACTCTCCTTGGCTGCTCTTGTTATTAATTTCTTGTCATAAAACGGAATATCCAGTCTCCTTGCTAACTTCTCTCCAATCTCTCTCCCACCACTTCCATACTGTCTGCTGATTGTAATAAGTTTCATAATTATGCTCCCCTTTCAAGACTGTTATCTTCTATAAGATAAGTATATCACTCATTAATTAATTTGAAACTATATATTATAGATAAATAGAATATACTCTAAAAAACATTCTCTTAAAAAACGGTATTCTTTTATAGGCCTGATTAAAAAGGCTGTTATAAAACTCCTCTACAATCTGATATTCCTTTTGACTAATAATCTCTCTTCCAAACCTTGCCTTTCTTACAATGTCCATACAGATTTCAAATTCACCTATATTATGCAGGGCATAGTTTTCCTTTATATAATCCTCGTTATCTTCTAACTTGCTATCTTTCTTAGGAAGCCCACGACTTAGAATGAACAAGCATTCAATCCTTCTATAAAGCTTTAATGCATTTTTACTATGGTTTGGATCCCCTGCTTCCTTCCTTTTCCTTCTTATATATAAAACATATAATAATAGACCAATTAAAATAATAAGGGCAGGAATAGTAAGCAGATACCATTTAAATCCTTCATAAGTCTTATTACCTACTTGGGTTATATTTGTCTTATCCTGTGGACCACCATCATCCTTAGGCCCTACTGGCTGAGTAGGCTTTATCTCTTTCACAGGCTTATCTGTAGGAACAGGCGAAGGTGTTAGTGTTGGAGCTGGGGTTGGCGTAGGTGTAGGAACCTTCTCCTTTTCTCGCCTGTTTTGAACCATTCTCCCTAAGTTCTCTACAGAACCAGCCAAATCCTCCATACCAGAGCTAGAAGTAAACTCTATTGGAAACCATCCAAAGCCATCAAAATACACCTCAACCCAGGCATGAGCATTACTATCCTTGACTGTAATAGAAACCGGATGGTCAACTTTTGACACCATCACTTCCCCACCAGGCAAGTCCGAACTGTTAACAGCATATCCCTCTACGTATCTAGCAGGATATCCCATAGCTCTAAGCATAAGTGCCCCAGCCGAAGCATAGTGTGCACAATATCCAATTTTGTTTTCATATAGAAAATATTCAACAAAATCCTTATCCTTGGGAAGCCTTCCAGGGGATAGGCTATATTTGGTATTGTTATCAAGATAGTCTTTTATATAAGCTATGGCATCCTGTAAGCTTTCTGATGCAGATCCAACCTGGTCTCTAGAAAAATCATACTTAAGCTTATCTAATCCTTTCTCAGGAAGCCTTGTATAAGTATCATAGACAAAGGCCCGATACTCCTTTTCAAACTTAACATACTCTTGAAGTCCATAACCTTCTATAATCCAATCCTCACCTGATAACAGTCCCATAATTAATTCACTCTCAATCAAGTGAGACAAATCATAGCTATACTCAATGGTAATATCATCCAGCAACTCATTAGAGGTTACTGCCAAATCATAATCGAACTCAATATTATCACTATTATTAAATCTACTAAAAGACGGTGCATATACATGTTTCCTATTAGCGTTTTTATAAGTAATCTCTATCCTACCTTGTTCTACAAATGCATTGTAAGGCAGATCAGCTAATAACCTTCCACTTCCAATAGCTGCTGGAATCTTATACTGCCAAGTTCTTTCAACCAAGCTATCGTAATTTTCTATAATCTGTCTTGTATGAGTATCCCAGCTATCTCCAGTATATACACTTCCTACATACCCCTTTAGATATATCCCCTCTAAGACAGACTTTATGGGTGCGCTTATCTGCAGATGTTCTGTCTCATTAAAGTCTACAGAATCAGTCTTACCAAGCTTGCCCATACTAAGACCTCCAGTAGCCACCAGCTTCTTCGTTCCAATGTTTAACTGTATATCTGAAAACTTTTTTGAAACCTTATCCATAGAAAAATCCATCATGAATTTTTGTATATTAGATTTCGCTTCAGTAATCCCATCATAAGCTTCATATTTTTCAATAGGAATAAAGAGTTTTAGGATAAAGAATAGCAAAAGTGCTAAAACACAAAATATAGTGGCAACCCTTATGCTAATACGATAGAGCATGCTCTTATGAACTTTTCCAAATTTACTACGTAAGGATGCTTCAGATCCTGAAAAACCATTTGAAATAAAAACAAAAAGTAGCACTAGTATATAAGCAACCATATTTAACTCAGGTGGGGTCATACCCATGGTAAAACTTATCACTATAGGAACAAGCATTAATCCATAACATAAATGCCTTAGCTTACCGCGTAGAATTGATATAGTGAGAATTACTAGCACAGGTATTATTATTATGATAATTAATCGTGTAAGATCCCTTTCTCTAGTTGAATAATCAGCAATATATCTATATGCCGGGAAATTGTAATAATCACTAGCCACCTCAATAATTGCATTCTCAAGATGATAAAAGCCGTTTTCCAATGACTTACGCCAGTAATATATTATAGCTCCGTATATAGCAAATGTTGAAATCAGTTTTATTAAGTCATATGCTGAAAAGACTATCATAAAATAGGATACTATTGTTAATAGTATAATAGTCATCAAAAAAGCCTTGTTTATAATCTGCAATTCAAAGCTTTGAAGAAAAATAGATATAAAAGAGTGACCTCCTATGCTAATTGCAAGCACTTGTAGAAATCTCATATATACAGGAAATTTTCTACGATTCTCCTCTGATAAATAGACTGTACTATCAAACACTATCCCATCATTAATATTATCTTTCATCTTTTCACCACTTTTCTAACCCAACATCGAGCCTTCTAAGTCATCCCTTACTCTTGATACATTTATGGGTAGCATTACAATTCCTGTTTCAGAAATCTTTTTTTCTAGTTCATTAGTAAGGTATGGTTCCCACTGCATACTTATTTCATTATTATTACTTGAATTATCCTCTTCATTAATGTATAAAATCTGCCTATCTTTAGCCTTTATAAGTATAAGGGAATCCAATTGACTATCAGTAACTATATTGGTTACATAAAACAAATCTGTATATTGGTCGTTGGGGTGTTCTGCAAAATATGCCGCCATCATATCAACATCATCTACATACGGCCCACAAGCTAGTAGCCTATCAACTGCTTCAAAAAAATCCTTTTCTGTTTCAACTCTTA
>JAAYRC010000064.1 GCA_012518975.1 Clostridiales bacterium | reverse complement strand
CTAAGGATCAGATTGACAAAGTTGTTCATGAAGCAGCTAAGATTCTTGACATCGAGCATTTGTTAGACCGTAAGCCTAAGGCTTTATCTGGTGGTCAGAGACAGCGTGTAGCTATGGGTCGTGCAATCGTTCGTAATCCTAAGGTGTTCCTCATGGATGAGCCTTTATCAAACCTTGATGCTAAATTGAGAGTACAGATGCGTATCGAGATATCCAAGCTTCATCAGAGATTACAGACAACATTCGTATATGTAACACATGACCAGACCGAGGCTATGACACTTGGTACAAGAATCGTTGTTATGAAAGACGGATTTATCATGCAGGTAGATTCACCTCAGAACCTTTACGATAGACCTCAGAACCTATTCGTGGCAGGCTTCATGGGATCACCTCAGATGAACTTTATTGATGCAACTGTTGTTAAGAAGGGTGAAGACATTTACGTAGAATTCTTAAGAAATTCATTAAAACTGCCTGAAGTTAAGGCTAAGAAGCTTGTTGACGGTGGTTATGTTGATAAGACAGTGGTTATCGGTATTCGTCCAGAGGATATTCATGATGAAGAGATGTTCATTAGCAATTATCCTGACGCTGTGGTAGAAGCAACTGTAAGAGTATACGAGCTTCTTGGAGCAGAAGTATTCTTATACTTCACAATTGACGACACAATTGATTTTACCGCACGTGTAAATCCTCGTACAACAGCAAGACCTGACGATGTATTAAAGGTTGCATTCGACATGTCAAAGCTACATGTATTTGATAAGGAAACAGAACAGGTAATAACTAACTAATAAAATATAGTTAATATAAAAGGGAACACCTAGTGTGTTCCCTTTTTTTCTAACAAAGAATTGCATAATCTTGTTTTATGCATTCGAAACCCGTTTTAAATGGAATAAAGCAAGCAATTTATTCCATTTATGATATAGTTTAATCACTTGACAAAGTGTAAGGCAAAGTATTTTGATAGTATTGTACGAAAAACTTTGTGAAAGTTTGATGAAAATAGTTTACTTTCAACTATCTTAGTGCTAAAATAGGACTAGCATATATGAATTATAAGTAAAAATTCAAATATAATATAAAGGAGCGTAAATATGATTTCCAACCAAATTCTTCAAAGTACAATTGATGGGCTAAAGGGTATTACTCGTATTGACATATCAGTTATGGATACAGATGGTAAGGTTTTGGCATCAACTGCTGACAACCCTGAGCAATATGAGAATATTGTTCTATCATTTGTTGCGTCACCTGCTGATAGTCAGGCTATTCAGGGATACCAATTCTTTAAGGTGTTTGATGAGCATCAACTTGAATATGTTATTGTGGCAAAGGGTGATAGTGAAGATGTATTTATGATTGGTAAGATAGCTGCTTTTCAGATACAGAACTTACTTATAGCCTATAAAGAGCGATATGATAAGGATAATTTTATTAAAAACCTGCTCTTAGATAATTTGCTCCTAGTAGACATTTACAACAGGGCCAAGAAACTTCATATTGATACGGATGTAAGAAGGGTAGTATATATAATTGAAACAAAGAATGAAAAGGATGCCAATGCTCTCGAAACAGTCCGTAGTCTTTTTGCTGGTAAGTCAAAGGATTTTATTACAGCTGTAGATGAGAAAAACATTATTCTTGTTAAGGAAGTTAAGCAAAATGAAACCTATGAGGACCTGAATAAGACTGCAAAGATTATACTAGATATGTTAAACACAGAGGCCATGACTAAGGTATATGTATCCTATGGAACTGTTGTTAGTGAGATTAAGGATGTGTCTAGGTCATATAAGGAAGCAAAAATGGCTTTAGACGTAGGTAAGATATTCTATAGTGGCAGAAATGTGGTGGCATATAATAATCTTGGAATTGGAAGATTAATATATCAGTTACCTATGCCCTTATGTAAGATGTTTATTAAAGAGATTTTTGAAGGTAAGTCTCCGGATGATTTTGATGAGGAGACTCTGGCTACAATTAACAAGTTCTTTGAGAACAACCTAAATGTATCTGAAACCTCCAGACAGCTATACATTCATAGAAATACACTTGTATATCGATTAGATAAATTACAAAAGACTACTAATCTAGACCTTCGTGTGTTTGAAGATGCAATTACATTTAAGATAGCCCTAATGGTTGTAAAGTATATGAAGTATATGGAGCAGTTAGATTATTAGGAATAGGAGGACAATAGTGAAAAGAAATTTTTTGACCGGCTTTCTGTCGGGAATTATTGGGGCGATTTTTTTGTTTGCTGCAGTAGGAGTAACTTACATTGCCTTTAATGACGATACTGGGAAACAGAATAAGGGACGAGAGAATGTTTCTACTGCTCAAGATAATGAAAACAATACAGATAGAGAAGAGTCTTATGATGAAATTGTTGAGAAACTAATGGTGCTTGAAGAGGTTATTGATACTTATTATCTTGATGAGGTGGATAGGGATGCATTTGCCACAGGTATATACAAAGGGTTTATAAGTAGTTTGGACGATCCATATTCTATGTACTATACAAAGGCTGAATATGCAAATGTGATTGAAAGTAGCTCTGGTATATATCAAGGTATTGGAGCTGTCGTAAGTCAGGATGTGAAAACGGGAATAATTACAATTGTAAGGCCATATAAGGATGGGCCGGCTTATAATGCTGGGCTTCTTCCTGATGATATAATATATAAGGTAGAAGGTGAAGAGGTTACAGGAGAAGATCTTAGTGAGGTTGTAAGTAAGATAAAGGGAAAGGAAGGAACTAAGGTTAATATCACTATATATAGGGATGGGGTGGCTGACCCTATGGATTTTACCCTTGAAAGAAAAAAGATTAATATACCTACCATTGAGTACGAGATGTTAGAAGATGATATAGGCTATATACTGATTTATGAATTCGACAGTATTACTATTTCCCAGTTTAGCAATGCTTTGAAGGCATTGGAGAAGATGGGGATGAAGGGATTAATTGTTGACGTTAGAGATAATCCTGGTGGATTACTTGATTCTGTGGTTAAAATACTGGATCGGCTCTTACCTAGAGGATTAATTGTATATACAGAGGATAAATATAAAAACCGTACAGAAGAGAATGCAAAGAACCCTGATAAATTTGATCAGCCTATTGTGGTATTAATAAATGGGAATAGTGCCAGTGCGTCTGAAATATTTGCGGGTGCTTTGCAGGATTATGAGAAAGCAACTATTGTTGGAACTACTACATTTGGTAAGGGTATAGTGCAAAGGATTTTGCCCCTATCTGATGGAACTGCATTAAAGCTTACTGTATCCAAATATTTTACGCCAAAGGGCCGAAACATTCATGGTACAGGAATAGAGCCTGATATTGAAGTGGAATTATCAGAGGACTTAAAACAGCTTGTTACTATTCCGCGTGATGATGATAATCAGTTGCAAAAGGCTATAGAGGTACTAAAGGATAAGATGAACTAGGTAAATGGACAATAAGTAACAGACTATATTCTGAAATAAGAAGGGCTGTCGCACAAAGTAATGAGTGAGGCAGCCCAAATATTTTATAAAACATATCTAATGTAAATTAAAAACTAGCCGATAAATAATATAGAGAAAGAATACTTTTATAATTTTATAGTAATAAGGGGTGATATAATGCGCATAGATGCATACAACAAGGTAAGCCAACTTTATAACACAAGTAAGGTTAACAAGACCAATAAGACAGAAACAAAAAGCTTTAGTGATAAGCTAGAGATATCCCAAACTGCCATGGATTATCGGGTGGCAAAACAGATTGTTGCTAAGACGCCAGATGTGAGAGAGGATAAGATAAGCGAGATTAAGAAAAGAATGGAAGCTGGAACATACAAGGTAAGTAATAGGGACTTTGCTGAAAAAGTAGTTAATCGATACTTTGATGAACTGGCATAAGACCAGCAACCATGGAAATGAGGTAAGTTGTGGCAAGCTTAATAGATGAATTAATTAATGTTTTGGAAGGGGAGCTTGAGATATATAATCAGCTGATCCCTATTGTAAGAGAAAAGTCACAGGTTATTGTAAAAAATGATACTGAAACTCTGCAGGAGATTACCGCAAAAGAGCAAGCGGCAATAGATCAGATTACAGGTCTAGAAAACAAGAGAGTTAGGGTAATGAAAGATATAAGCATAGTGCTTGGAAAAAAGGATGAAAGCTTAAATCTTAGTGACTTAATTAAGCTTTTGGGTCAACAAGAGAAGGAACAAAGGGCCTTGTCTTTGCTTCATGATAGGTTTAAGGAGACAGTCAACACTTTGGTTGAAATTAACAACAGGAACAAATCATTGATACAACAATCCCTAGAGATGATAGAATTCAATATGAATTTTCTTCAGAGCACAAGGATGTCGCCGGGGAATAACACTTACACTAAATCTGCATCACAAGACAGTGAGGGGTCTATGCAAACAGGGATGTTTGATGCAAAGCAGTAAGTAGTACAAAAGTGAAGGTGGAATGTTTATGGCTTCATTAGGCGGTTTACATATCGGTGTGTCAGGTTTAAATGTAAGTCAGGCGGCACTTAATGTAACATCACATAATCTTGCGAATGTAGACACTAAGGGCTTTGTAAGACAGAAAGCAATATTCGCAGATCATCAATATATAAAATATGGTGAATCTCATCTTTCATCCATGCAAAAAGGCCTGGGTGCTAATTTTGCTGATTTAAGACAGGTTAGAGATGCCTTTTTGGATAAAGCCTATCGCCAGGAGATTGGTAGACAGGCTTTTTATGAATCCCAGTATTCGGCAGTCTCTGAAATTGAGAGCTTGTTTGGTGAGCTAGAAGGAGTTCAATTCCAGAACACCATGAAAGATTTCTGGGAATCTTTACAGGAGTTAACTAGAGAACCTGATAATATAGCGGCAAGAGCATCATTTATACAAACGGCAGTTACCTTTGTAGAGAGGGCCGAGAATATATTTAGTCAAATGAATGATTATCAGGTAAATTTAAATACTATAATCAATAATCAAGTTAATAGAATAAATGAAATTGGAAATGAAATTCGGGAACTGAATATAAGGATTAGACATTATGAAAGCACAGGAGTAGAAAATGCTAATGATTTAAGAGACCAAAGAAATGTACTTCTGGATGAGCTTGGCAAAATGGTTAACATTACATATAAAGAAAATACTGATAGCGTGGTTACAGTAAATGTAGAGGGTGTACCCTTTGTAACTGAAGATTTGGTTTATAGGATGGATACGGTTAGGATAAATGAGGAAACCTTGATGTTAAAGCCTATATGGGTTGCCCATGGAGTGGATGTATTTAACCTGGATAGGCCACCATCTTCTATGGATAATACTGATGTTGGATCATTGAAGGGTTTGCTTACAGCTAGAGGTCATAAACCAGCAAACTATAAGGATATACCAGTTCGTGAGCAAGGAAAGTCCGAAAATCAGTATCAGGACCAGGTAAGAGAATATAACAATGTAATCAACCCATCTGTCATAATGACTGTACAGGCCCAGTTTGATCAGTTGATTCATGGAATAGTTACAATGATAAATGACACTTTATGTCCCAATAAGGAGGTAACTCTAGCTGATGGAAGTAAGATTTTAGTTCTTGATGTAGACAATGCTCCTGTTGGAATGGATTCTAATAGGGTTGTGGGAGAGGCTTTATTTAGTAGGAAGTCTATGCCACGCTACACTGACGAGCAGGACATACAAATTATTAACGAGGACGGGGATATAGAGACTGTAAGTGTTCGGATATATAATCAGGAGGATCGAAATGACAATTATTCTCTATATACCATAGGAGAGATAGAGGTTAATCCAAACATTCTACATAACAACTATAATTTACCCCTATCTAAGAATGATAGAACAGGAGCATATGATATTGAAATGGTACAGAGCCTGCTGACCAACTGGCAAAAACCATTTGCAACATTATCACCTAATACATTAACCTTAAATAATATTAATGACTATTATGTGTCCTTTATATCCGAGATTGCTAATAGGGGACAACAGATAAATAATATAAGTATGAATCAGGCATCAATGACTGAAAGTATAGATAATAAAAGAACAGAGATTACAGGTGTGTCTTCAGATGAGGAGCTAACCAATCTTATTAAATTCCAGCATTCCTATAATGCTGCGGCAAGATATGTAAATGTAGTAAGTGAGATGCTAGAGCATATAATAATGAATATGTAGATAGTGAGGGCGTAAACGCCCTCACATAGGAAGAACTGCGAAGCTCGCAAAAGGGGTCAGGAAGAATTGTAAAGCTAGCATAAGGGGATAAGAAGGATGACCAGTTAGGAGGTTAGGATGGCATCAACATTTTTTGGATTAAATATAGGTAAGACAGGCTTATATGCTTATAAGGCGGCACTTGATACGACTGCCCATAATATATCAAATTCAGAAACCCAAGGGTATTCTAGGCAGGTAATGGGTCAAAAAGCTGACAAGGCTCTTAGGATGCACAGCTCCTATGGTATGGCTGGAACTGGTGTAAGTGTAACTGGTGTAATCCAGCTTAGAGACGAGTACTATGATCTTAAGTTTAGAAAAAACAATACAATTCTAGGAGAATATGATACCAAGGCCCACTATATGACAGAGGTGGAAAACTATTTTAATGAGATAAGCTTAGAGGGTTTTACAAGCACATTTAATTCTCTGCATAGTAGTCTTCATGAACTTTCAAACAACCCATCTAGTTTAAATATTAGAAGTCAGTTGATTAATTATGGTAAGAGTCTTACAGAATACTTTAATTCCTTATCGACAAGCCTGAAAAAAACGCAAGAAGAATGTAATTTTGAAATAAAAAACATGGTAGACAAGATTAATTCTATTGCCCAACAGATATCTTCACTTACTAAGCAGATAAATACCCTAGAGGTAAGCGGTGCTACTGCAAATGACCTTAGGGACCAGAGAGCCCTTTTGGTAGATGATTTATCACAGATAGCTAATATATCAGTCACAGAAAAGGTAGTAGGAACAGGAATTGGGGTTACTAGCTATGTCATAAAGATGGATGGGCAAACCTTAGTAGACACAGGCAACTATAATCAACTTGAGCTTATACCAAGACAGTACAAGCAAAACCAGAATGATATAGACGGCTTGTATGATGTGGCATGGACAAGTGGACAGATATTTAATCTAGGAAGCCAAAACCTTGGTGGAACTCTAAAAGCCCTATATGAGATTAGGGATGGCAACAACCAATTCAACTTACAGGGACAAGTCTCAGCAGTAGCAGGTGAAAGTCTTGTTACTCTTACAAGCACTAGTATAAATGAGATAGAAAGACTAAACATTCCTACAGAGGGACTTATAAATATAGGAAATTATGATTATGAATATCTAGGTTTTGAAGTTACAAAGGACCAGGAAACAGGAGAGTTTATCTATACCTTTGAGCTTAAGGATCCATTATTTACTGATGCGATAGATGTCACGGCTTCCGTGGGTGAAAGCATCAATTATAAGGGAATACCATATTATATGGACAAGCTAAATGAGTTTGCTAGAACATATGCAAAGGCGTTTAACGAGATACACAGAAGTGGAAGGGATCTTGATAATAATCCAGGTATTGATTTCTTTACTGCAACTAATAGGGTAAATGGAAGGGAATATGTATTTGGTCCTTTAGTTGATTCAGATGATTATTATTACTATGATTTTGATACATTTAACTCCCAGACAGGTAGCTTTGCAGAAGAAGTACCTGATAATAGTCCTTTATACGGTACATATTACTTTATGACTGCTGAAAACTTTACTATTAGCGATAAGTTTATGAGAGATCCTAGAAGTTTTGCTGCAGCCTCTGATGTAATAAACGGAGTAGAGAACAATGATGTTTTACAGGCCTTGATTGCATTGAAAACTGATAACACTATGTTTGGTCAGGGTGATCCTGGTGGATTTATGCAAACCTTGGTAGCTGATATAGGAATTGATACAAAGAAGGCTATTAATTTCTCCTTGAGCCAGGATAATATAATTAAAGCTATAAGTAATCAAAGGTTATCCGTATCTGGTGTGGATATTGACGAGGAGGCCATGAATCTAGTAAGGTTTCAGAATGCATATAATCTTTCGGCAAAAGTAATATCCGTTATGGATGAGATATATGATAGGTTGATAAATTATATGGGGGTATAACTAGTATAGTATGAAGACAAAGCCTTATAGAAGGCTTGGCAAGATATATATAGTATCAAGATTAAGTTAGGAGGTCCATGATGAGAATTACAAACCGTATGATGACCAACAATATGCTCAGCAATATAAATAAGAATAAGCAAAACATGTCTAAACTTGAGGAACAGTATTCTACTGGAAAAAAGATTCAGAAGCCATCAGATGACCCAATCGTTACGGTTCGAGCCTTGAAGTTTAGAACTAATTTAGCTGAGATAGAGCAGTATTATGATAAGAACATCCCAGATGCAATGTCATGGATGGATGTAACAGAGGGTGCCCTAAACACAATTAATAGTATTGTGAAGCAGATTAACACCTATTGTGTTCAGGGAAGCACAGATTCCTTAACTGCTACAGATAGGTCCTCAATCGTTCAGAAGCTTGTAGAGCTAAAGAATCAGATATATCAAGAGGGTAATACTAATTATGCAGGCAGATATGTTTTCACAGGCTATAAGACAGATAGTTCTTTGACCTTTATGAGCCAATCTGATAATCTGCAGTATGATATAAAAGAGAATTTTACAGGCAATCAAATACAGGGGGTATCAATAGTTAAAGGGGGCTATGAGCTAAGAGATCTTGCTGATTCAGACGTTTCCTTTGAAGATTCTCCCCAGATGGAGAGTATCTATAGGATACAATTATCCTATGATAAGTTAGATAATACGGTTATTGATAGTATCCGTTATAGTAAGCCGGTTGCCGGTGGAGAATCTGAAGACCAGCCATTGTTTACCAATATAAAGACTATTTCAGCCTATGAATCTGATGCCTATAGTCCTGATCCTGACTCAGCTCATTTTTTATACGAGACAGGAGAATTGATACTAGGTAAGAGTATATATGAGGAGTTTCGTACAGCAGATGATATTGAACTAACATACAGAAAATCAAACTTTGATAAGGGAGACCTAAAGCCAGAGCATTATTTTGACTGTAGTGTGAAAGACTTGAATAGGCCTGATGAGCCTGAGATAGAATATACAAAGGTAAAGCAGGAGATTCGGTATGAGATAAATTATAATCAAATGCTAACAATCAATACTGAAGCTTCAGATGTCATATCTCATAAAATAGGAAGGGATATTGATGACATATTAAATAGTGTAAATGATGTAATTAAAACAGAGGAAAAGATTCAAGAGATAAAAAAACGCCTTGATGATCCTAATATATCTGGAGATGATGCTAGTCGGTATGATAAAATGTTAGAGCAGTTAGACACAGAATTGGTATTAAAGAAAGAAATAATGCAAGCGGCGTTTTCGAGGGGTATAAGTAGCTCGGAGAATGAACAGAATCGTGTAAATATAGGAGTTTCAGACCTTGGAAGTAGATATTTTCGATTAGAGCTAACAGAGAATAGGCTTGCAAGTCAGAAAACCGAATTTAAAGAATTATTATCTAAGAATGAGGACGTGGATTTGGTAAACACCATAATAAACTTTAATTCTGCCTATATGATATATAATGCATCACTATCAGCGTCATCTAAGGTTGTACAGAATTCTTTATTAGATTTTCTATAAGTCAATAGTTGGCAGGATAAACAGGATAATAGTAATGATAGATAATTGCAAAATTCTACTTTATAAACATGTGCAAGCTTAACAAACCATTGCAGGCACGCTTTCGCTACCTTCGCCTCGTAACGGTACATAAGGTGTAAAAGTACGACACCTAAGTACCGACGGTCTCAGAGTGCCTGCTTATGGCCCTTGTTAAACTTGCACAAGTAATAAAGGTTCATGAGTTTTGCAATTATCTAAAAAATAACTGATCATGAAAGGGGAAACAGATGTTAGTAAAAACTAAGCATTTTGGTGAGGTTGACCTTGATGAAAGCAAAATTATATATTTTGAACAAGGAATCTTAGGATTTTCGGACTGTAAGAGCTACACAATTATTTATGATAATGAAAAAGGTGAGAGGCCAGATATAACTTGGTTACAGAGTATAGACGAGCCTGGACTTGCTATACCTATAATTAGTCCTTTTCTAATTATGCCTGATTATAATCCCACAGTAGAGGACGAGCTCCTTTCTCACCTGGGAGATATAACTCCAGACAATCTGGTAGTCCTTGTATCGGTCACAGTGCCTAGTGATCCTACAAAGATATCAGCTAATATGAAAGCCCCCTTCGTTATTAATGCAGATAGCAAAAAGGGATGCCAACTTGTAATAGATGATGGAGATTATGAAGTTAAATATCACTTTTATGAACAGCTAAAGGCTATAAAGGCTGGGAAGGGGGACAAATAATGTTAGCCCTATCGAGAAAAGTCAATGAATCAATTATGATTGGAAATGATATAGAAATAACCATTTTAGATATAAAAGGGGACCAAATCAAAATAGGAATCAGTGCACCCAAATCAGTCCCAATATATCGTAAGGAGATTTATTTGCAGATACTAGAATCCAATAAGGAGGCTGCCTCCACTAATATAAGTGAAGAAGTATTGAAGAAGTTATTTGAATAAGTAAAAAAGAGTATTAAGCTTTTGGTTAATAATGCCGATATAATTAACGAAAGAATAAGCCGTCATGACAGTCAAGGATGATAATTAGGGACGGAAACAATTGTTATTTTAGCACATGGAGGTGTAATGTCATGGGAATAGAGATTTTGAAGACATCAGCATATCAAAATGAAATCAGTAGCTCATCACGGATTTCTAATACCGGTGGCAGGATGGGCAATAATGTAGGTATAAGTATGAATTCGTATGCAAATCATCCTATACCTAAGGCGCAAGATGTAATAGAAAATGATGGTGACAGCAATGAGGCAGTAGCTAGTGAACAACATATAAAGGCAGAGATATCCAAGGCTAATACTAGATTAAAGAACCATAATACAAGATGTGAGTTTTCATACCATGAATCAACAGGAAGGGTATCTATTAAAGTTATGGATCGGGATACAGAAGAAGTTATACGGGAGATACCTCCTGAGAAGACCTTGGAGATGCTGGAAAAGATGTGGGAGCTGGCAGGTCTTCTTATTGATGAAAAAAGATAGGAGGGGTCATTATGTCGATGAGATTATCAGGATTGATTTCCGGAATGGATACAGAATATGTAGTTGAGCAAATGATGAAGGCTCATAGGCTTAAGACTACAAAAGTTCAGAATAAAATAACCACGACTGAATGGAAGCAGGATAAGTGGTCTGCTTTGAATTCAAAGATATATTCCTTATATACAGGAGCCTTGTCTAAGATGCGTATGCAGGGAAGTTATGCAATCAAAAAAGCCAGCTCATCAAATACAAGTAAGGTAGAGGTAAGTGCTGGGACAAATGCTCCCGAAGGAACCCACTTAATTAAAGTTAAGAAATTGGCTAGTTCACAATTTTTAACAGGAGCAAAGCTTGAGCTTGATGACAATGGTAAAGAGATAAATCTAGGGACCAAGTTAGTGGACCTAGGTTTTAAAGCAGATGAGGGTACCACCATACATATAAATGCTAAAAAAAATGTTGACCTTGAAATAAGAGAGAATACAACCGTAAATGACCTGATAAATTCTTTAAGAGATGCCGGTTTAAATGCTAATTATGACACGGTTCATAAGCGTTTCTTTATAAGCTCTAAGAGCAGTGGTGTAGAGAATTCATTTGCCATTTCAAGCTCATCTACAGAGTTTGTAAGAGACAAGAATGCAGTAAAAGATTTTTTAGGATATGACGATCTTAGTAGTAGTGATAAGACTAAGGTAGATGGATTACTTAATGAATATCTTAATGATAACCTTGTAGAAGATGACAGAATCCACATTAAGAACCAGCTTTTAGAGATTAAGCACATGCAGGTCAAGGATACATTTATAAAAGAATTTATATCAAATGAAGAGAATATTGCAGATGCTACCAGTGCTGTAAAGGAAAGACTTAGCCCTGAGGAGTTAGAATCCATAGAGGATGATGTACTACAAAACATGATAAATGATGAGCTTATGCAGAAGGCTGAGGAAGCTGCATTTACAGAGCATGAAGCTTGGAAGAATGGTGAAATTGGAGAAGAAGGTAGTAATGTATTTGAGATTGCAGAGAAAGCATTTGAGCCCTATCTTGAGGATTATATAAATGATAGTAATGAAGATATAACACAAAGCGGTAGCCTTACTAGACTGGGACTTGCTGAGATGAGAATAAATGATAAACAGGCAGAGTTTATAGTTGAAGAGCCTAAGGATGGAGAGTCTAAGGATGAAGTGCCTGTATTAGTCAAAGCTTCAGACTCCGAAGTAGAGTATAACGGAGCAGTGCTTACAGGCTCGTCTAATGTCTTCACTGCAAATGGACTTACATTTACCTTAAAGGGAGTAACTTCAGGCTTAGATACACCAACTACTGATGACGATGAGGTAATAAGCGTATCTGTATCAGGTAACACTGAGGCTGTATATGATATGATTAAGGATTTTGTAAAGACATATAATGATATACTTAAGGAAATGAATGAAGCATATAATGCAGAATCTGCTCGTGGTTACGATCCTTTAACAGAGGAAGAAAGAGAAACCATGACGGAAGAGCAGATAAAAAAATGGGAAGACAGAATTAAGGACTCCCTACTTAGAAGAGATGACACATTAGGAGGTCTTATCAATGCTCTGCGCTCAACTCTTAGTGAGCCTATTACGGTAAATGGTAAGACATACTCCTTGGCAAGCTTTGGTATATCTACTCGGAAATATACTGAGAAAGGTATGCTACATATAAGTGGAGATGCCGATTTTAGTGAGGTAGCAGGCTTAGAGAATCAGCTTATGGAGTCTTTAGCAAACAATCCAGAAGAGGTTGCAGAGGTCCTGTCTAAGCTAGGAGAAAAACTCTATAGCAACTTGATGGATAGAATGAAGAGTACATCTCTTAGCAGTGCTTTAACCTTATATAATGATAAGGAAATGACAGAGTCCTTGACTAGATACAAAAAGGATCTAGCTAAACTAGAAGCTAAGTTGGTTGATATTGAAAACAAGTATTTCAAGCAGTTTGCTGCCATGGAATCTGCTATGGCAAGGATTAACTCACAAAGCTCAGCTTTAATGTCTATGCTTGGTATGGGCGGCAATCAAAACGTTTAATTATATAGGAGGAAGATAAAATGGCTGTAAATGCTGCTGCGGTGTATAAGGATAATAGAATATTGACAGCCTCACCAGCGGAGTTGACCTTGATGCTATATGAGGGTGCAATTAAGTTTTGCAATATAGCAATAATGGCTATAGAAAAAGACGATATTGAAAAAGCCAATCTTAATATTATAAAGGCTGAAAAGATAATAACAGAGCTTAGGGCAAGTCTTGACTTTAAGTATCCTGTATCTAATGAATTTGAGCTTGTTTATGATTATATATACAGGAGGCTTGTGGAAAGCAATATCTCAAAGGATAAGGATATCCTTGAAGAGGCTCTTGGTTATATCCGAGAAATGCGCGACACCTGGAAGGAAGTAATGAAGGCGAGTAAGTAAATAAAAGGAGCATGAAATGGAATTAAACCATAGTGGTAAGCAAACTTATATTCAATTACTCATTGACTCGCTGGGCAAAAAGCAGGAGGTTCTTAGTGAGCTTATGCAGCTTACAAGAAAGCAAGAGTCAATATTAGATATGGAGAACTTTGATGAGGATGAATTTTTATCTACAATTTCTCTTAAGGAAGACCAGATAAAAGGACTCTCAGACCTAGATCGAGGTTTTGAGCTTGTATATGATCGTATAAGGGATGAGCTTAGCAATAATAGTAAGGAATATGGGGAGCAAATCGCAATCCTTAAGAGCCTAGTAACTGAGGTTACCGAACTTAGTGTAAAGCTACAAGCCCTAGAGAAAAACAATAGGTCAAAGCTGGAGGGAAGTTTATCAAATAAACGTAAGGCTATAAGGAATGCTAGGCTTAGTAATGAGACCGTTACTAACTATTATAAGACCGTTTCAGGTAATCAAAACACACAATCTCATTTTTATGACAAAAAGAATTAAAAAAACTTAAAAAGCTATAAAGTTAATTTAAAAATATCCGATATATATAATGTAAGGAATAACCCCTATGAGCTTATAGCAAAAAGGGGTACACATATCCATAGTGGCAAGGATGCTACTAAAATATAATTTCAAGGAGGAATGAATATGATTATTCAACACAACATGGCAGCAGCCAACACAAACAGGCAGTTAGGTATTACTACAGGTAACATTGCAAAGTCAACTGAAAAATTGTCTTCAGGTTTTAAGATTAACCGTGCAGGAGACAATGCAGCAGGTCTAACTATTTCTGAAAAAATGCGTGCACAGATTAGGGGTCTTGAGCAGGCTTCAACTAACGCTCAGGATGGAATCTCCTTAATTCAGACTGCAGAGGGCGCCCTAAATGAAACTCAGTCAATTCTTCAAAGAATGAGAGAGTTGGCAGTTCAAGCATCTAATGACACCAACGTATCAGCTGATCGAGCAGCTATCAGTAAAGAATTAAACGCATTGATAGACGAGGTTGATCGTATTGCGAAAGATACAGAGTTTAACAAAATGAAGCTACTTAATGGGTCATTGGAAAAAGATTACTCAGGGTCTTCTGACTACGAAGATGTAGGATTAACTGGGAACGAACTTAATCTTCAGGTTGGAGCAAACGAGGGCCAGAATATTTCATTAGAAATCAAGAGTATGAGGGCAGGAAAACTAGGACTAAGCAAAATAACTGTTCCAATTACAGATCCTAGTAATGTAGTGGGAAGTCATGAAAAAGCAACAGAATATATCACCACAATTCAGGGAGCGCTGGATCAGGTATCTGAGGCTAGATCCGACCTAGGTGCATTACAGAACAGACTAGAGCATACTATTGCTAATGCTGATAATACCGCTGAAAACCTACAGGCTGCAGAATCCCGTATTCGTGACGTTGATATGGCTAAAGAAATGGTTAAGTTCG
>JAAYRC010000063.1 GCA_012518975.1 Clostridiales bacterium | reverse complement strand
TATACTTAGGATGTTTATTAGGATATATGATAATTATAAAATGCAACTTATATTTAAATAAGAGATAATAAGTGAGGTGGAAATATGGTCAAAGTAGCATTGGTGACTGGCTCTTCTAGAGGGATTGGAAAGGCAATCGCCTTAAGATTTGCAAAGGAGGGCTATAACCTAGTAATAAACGGATTAAAGCAGGAAGAAAAGCTCCTAGAGACCAAATCCCAAATAGAAGCATTGGGTGTATCTTGTCTAGCCTTCTTGGGGGATATGGGAGACTATGATAAGGTTAAAGAATTATTCCAACTTAGCAAAAAACACTTTGGTTCCTTGGATGTTCTTGTAAACAATGCAGGCATTTCCTACGTTGGCCTTCTGACTGACATGACTTTGGAGGACTGGAACAGGGTCATTACAACCAACCTAACATCCCTTTATAATTGTTGCTCGCTTGCCATACCTGACATGGTCAATAGAAAAAGTGGTAAGATTATTAATATTTCATCTGTTTGGGGAAATATAGGCGCATCCTGCGAGGTGGCATATTCAGCTTCAAAGGGTGGAATGAACTCATTTACAAAAGCCCTAGCAAAGGAACTGGCTCCTAGCAACATCCAGGTAAATGCCATAGCCTGTGGTGCTATAGACACAGAAATGAATCATTTCCTTACAGATGAAGACCTGCTGCAGCTGACAGAAGAAATCCCTACTGGCAGGCTGGGACAAGCAAATGAAGTAGCTGATTTGGTCTATCAGCTTTCCCAAAATAACCAGTACCTTACAGGGCAAATAATTGGACTTGATGGAGGTTGGGTATAGAAGATAATTACTGCAGCCTAAACCAGATCTCATATATTCCTATTCCTGTTAGGAATATAGCTGACAAAAGAAGTAAGACAATACCTATAGCTGAAAGTGTCTTGATATCATCTTGCTCTTCTTTTTCCTCTTCCTCATTCTCAAGACTTATAGAATCTGATTTAATATTTCTTAATAGTATGATAGATATGAAAAGACCCAAAAAACCCAAAACATGTAACCAGACTGGAATTCTTGTAGTAATACGGGCCCCTAACACTCCTGACAGGCATACACTTGAAGTATTTGCCATAGCGTGAAATAAGATTGAATTAAGAATAGACCCTGTTTTATAAACCAAATATCCCATAGTAATACCAAGAATAGTCGCAGGAATCACTTCACTGACACCGTTCAAAATATGGTAATAGCCAAAAATTACCCCTGTTATGATAAAGCCATATTTTTTGCTGTGACCTTCATAAGCCTTCTGTATAAATCCTCTGAACAGAATCTCTTCACATATTGGAGCAAGAACTATCATTCCTATCAATAAAAGTATATTTTGATAGACTGACTGTTCCTGTAAAGGAATATCTAATTCACCTAGCTTATTATCTAAAATAAAACGAATTACGACGGATATATAAAATGCAAATAACCACATACTTATACCTGACAATATACTAGTTATCTTATTTCTCGCAGTCGTCTTTTTAAAACTGAATATATCATCTACTGGCCATTTCGATTGCTTTACAAACAAAAGTGCTGGCAAAAGAATATAAACATATTCATTAATCCATAGGTTTGTCCCTATACCTAGTCTTAAAATTAATAATGAACTGCCTACATATGTAAGAACTACTGTTATGAAAAAGAGCCCATTTGCTTGTGCAGTCGTAGGATATTGTCTCTTCATAAAAGTCTCCTCCCCCCCTTACTATTCTTTCATAAATATATATACTTGGCCGTCTGCATCCTTACAGTTTAGCTTAAGCTGATACTCTCCTGCCATTAGTGTAATTTCAAGCTGGTCACATATTTTACTCTCATTATCTAACATTCCAATTTCTAATGATTCTCCTATTAAATCAAGGGAAAAATCGCCCTGATTAATGGATGTATAAGCCGATAAGCCTATAGTCTTTGTATCACTAAATGATATGGTATAAACCTTTTCATCTATGTAATTAAGTCCCTCCAAATCTACAGAATATATCTCTATATAGCCCTCTGGAGGATTGTTTAATTCTCCCATATCTATCTTGCAAAACCTGTCATAGATTGATTGGTCAACCGGACTTTCATGATAAGCTATAGTAAGAGTCCCGTTTATTTTTTCACTTGTAAGGTATACTGAATACTTGCCCTTACCTAGCATTTGAGTCGAATAAACTTGTTTATTCTTTGAGGTATTTCTCACATTTAGAATATACTCATTACTTCCCTTTCCAAGCACTTTTGAATCACTTACTATTTTTATAGTCTTCTTATTCCTTGTATCAGATTGTAAAATAATTGATAAAACAGAGGGAGTCTCTAACTCTCCTGTAAATAGCAAATCATCTTCTCTCTTATGTTCACTTAAGTCAATTATTTCTTTGCTATACTCCAATGGTATATCAAATGCATGCTTATCCTTGCCTATACTTAATTGATCTAAAACAATTAAGCTAATACCTATAAAAAGGCAGGTGATAAGGATTATATACACTGTCTTTTTCATGAATACCTCCAACCAGGACACTCCAATACACGAAGTATTTGAAGGCATCCTGTAAAATTTGACCCATAGTAATTATACAAAAAAATTCATTATCGTCATAAATGTTTTGCCTAGCCATTATTTATCAACCCCAAGCTGATATTTCTGTTAATTTAACACTTCCTATTAGCACTAATTATTCTCATCTTTCTCCTGTCAATGGTATAGTAACAAAGTTATTATACTAAAGTCAACAAAAACGAATATCATAAAGAATAAGAAATTTTGAGCAATATAAAAGAGCCACATTTCTGTAGCTCTTTGATTTGAAATTTTATATCTATTATTATCTCTTTG
>JAAYRC010000062.1 GCA_012518975.1 Clostridiales bacterium | reverse complement strand
CCCTTCTTCTGCAAATCCCTTATGTAATATATTTTTGTTATCAATCCATCAACAGAAAGTTCAATAGAATCCTCTGACCCAACCCATATAATTTTATACTCCAAGGAAAACTCAGTTGCACTTGTAGTAAACTCAAGAGTTTTTGCACTGGAGGCCTTACACCTGTCATACCAGAATTCAGAAACATCTTTGAAATACTCCATCTGCTGCTGTGTATACTGATAAGATTGTAAATATCCATCTTCAGTTTCACAAATACTATATGCTCCGTAATAAATCTTCTTTAACTGTTCACTTGTTAGTTTCATATGATATGCACCTTTCTCCATTTCTAAGATATTGTTATAACTTAATATACCTAATTAAGCGCATATTGTCCACTTTATTCTAGAATCACAAACTCCTCCGATTCCATCATCAAATTATTTCTATTCCAAATCAGATTTTGTATAAGCATAGATGATACCGATTCTTTTACCCAATTAATGATATATCCATCATACACTTCAAAATAGGATATCATATCAAATCCTTCAAAAAATCAACTTTAAAATTTGAGAGAAAACGTACCAAATATATAGTTCATATGATTAATCTCATATATCATATGACCGGATGCATACATGATTTTCTTATATCAAACCTTAGTTTATTCGATAGATTTAAATGTATCAATAATATTCTCTATGTCTTCAGTCATCTTTTTTGCTATTATGTAATCATCCGCTGCTAATTTTTTCTCGTTGTCATCTTTTATATAATCATTGATTAAAGCACTTAAGGGATAATCAGTGTCTGTAAAATAATAATAGCTAATATCATTTGCTCTTCCTATTTCTCGAACACTATCTAAAAATATATTGTCGTTAATAAAATCTTCACTTCCGATATAAAACATTGTAAGTCCGTTAATCTGAGATGATTCTTCATAATAATTCTTGCTCGTTTCACTATCACCAACAAAATTTATTTCAATATAATCTTCATTTTCTTTGATAATATAGTTATCACCCCAGCTAATTGGAAACTCTAGTGAAAATCCAAACTTCTTATTCTCATAAACTATAAATTGACTATCCAACCCATTATATTCCTCCGAATTTTCATCAGTATCCGTTTCTTCAGCAGTATCTATTTCCTCAGAAGTATCTATTTCTTCAGTAGTATCTGTCTCTTCAGAAATATCTGCTTCCTCAGAAGTATCTATTTCTTCAGAGGTATCTGTTTCTTCAGTAGTATCCCTTTCTTCAACGGTATCCGTTTCTTTAGTAGTATCCGTTTTCTCGGTAGAATTTTTATTCGTACACCCTGTAAAAGTAAAAATAAGCAAAATCGTGGATATTAAAATCATTCCAAAATATTTCATTTGTTTTCTCCTCCTCTTTATAAAACGCAGTGTAAAGTCTTTACACTTTTTTATTAATCAGAGTTTTTATCTGATTTTCTGATTAAGTATACTCCTATTTGTTCAATAACTATATGTCCCTCTTCTAATATTATCACTATCTTGTAGCTATAAGTAGTTTAAGTAGTTGCAAGCTTATTTCCATTCATGTCATATGTATATATGTTTACATCACCTAAGCCATCTTATGCACGGACCTAGGCACGGTTGTAGTTGTATTCATACACTCCTATAACCGTGCCATAAGGACCATTTTTTTATTAGACGACTTAGTTCGCCGTATTCCTAGGCATAAATATTGCCTAACTAATTCAAGTTATCTATTTACTTATATATAGAACCCCTAGGGTGTTAGGTCCACAGTGGCTAGATATTACTCCACCAGCCCGAGTTACATGAATCTCATTAAACACATTCAAATCTTGGATAAACTTTTTAACCTCTTCAATAACCTCTAAGTCACATCCTGAATGGGTAATAAATATCATGTCCGAATCTGCTAAAACCATCTGTTTCTTTTGATCCTTAACATATTTAAGTAAGGCTGATTTGATATTACCTCTGTACTTCTTACCCACACCCATTTTCCCATCGATTACAAGTATCTCTGGCTTAAGCTTTATAGTATTTGCAAGTAAGGCAGCTACACTAGAGCACCTTCCTCCACGGTGAAGATAGGTTAAGGTATCCACGACAAAACTAGCCCTGACCTTAGACTTAATCTTCTTATTGTCTTCTAGGATATCCTGTACTGTGGCGCCTCTTCTAGCTAGTTTAGCTGCCCTAAGTACCTGAAGCCCTATTCCAGTAGATAGGCTTTTGGAATCTACCACATATAGCTTTTTGTAAGCCAGATTTTCGGCCACTAGTCTCATGATGTTACAGGTTCCTGACATTACTTCGGATATACCAAAAAATATAATTTCTAAGTCCTTCTTTATAAAGGGTTCTAAGAATTCGATAGCATCACCTATGGTCGGTGCAGCTGTCTTTGGGGTTTGACCAGTTTCATCAGACCAAGAATATATTTCCTCTGGAGATAGGTCTTTTCCATCTTTTTTCGTAAGCTCACCTAGGGAAATCATTAATGGTATTATACTTATATTATAAGCCTCCACTAATTCTTTGGATAAATCACATGTACTATCTGAAATAATCTTTATATTGCTCATATACTTTTCTCCTTTTCTATCCGATGAAAGCTATGTTTTGACTTGACTCTATGATTAATAAAATTAAGCAACCATATATAATCATAGGGTTAAAGTATATCAAAGTCAATCACACATAATTACATAAATTTGAATAAAATCCTTAGCTTTCTACGGACTTTAGAGATTATTATTCAGATAGTAATCTTTTTTCTCCTTTGATTTCCTGTATTGGCCCTATGTTTTGCGTGAATTCTAAGGTTCCCAGGAAATTGCCTTCCTGGTCCCTAACAGCAAAATAACGAATTAAGGTAAATTTATCCCCCATCTTAATCCAAAAATCCTCATGATCCTTTACACCATTCTTTAAGTCCTCAACTATTTTTTCAACAATATGGACACTGGCTGGTGGATGGCAGTTTCCTACCTCCCTTCCAATGACTGCTTTTGTTCTTGGGAAGATACGCTCAGGCCCATGGGAGAAGTACTTTACTAGTCCATCCTTATCAACAAAGGTAATATCCACAGGCAATGTATTAAGCATAGCCTCTAATTCATCTTTTTTAAGGATACCTGTTTCAAAGTTAATGTATCCATCACCTGTAGGGGTCTCACCATCCTGCTTAGTCTTTTCTTCAATATTAACTCTTACGGGCTTCCATTCTTTTTTCGGTTCATATAAGCAATAACCCAGATCATGGCTTTCCTTGCCTATCTTTAGCCATTCATCTTCACTTAATGTATCCTTAGCCATAGGAAGTAGTATGCTTTCCTCCTTAAATATCATTTCGTTAACCCGTTCTATTGCAGCATATGCCTTAGTTGTAATTTCTTTTCTATCATTTCCATTATCCTTTAGTAATGATAGTATATTTTTTAGGTCTTCTCTGATTTCATCATCAACACCCCACATCACCTTAGGAGGACCAGTAATCTCATACTTTTCAAGGAAGGGGAATAAAAGATTTTCTTTCCTTATATAATGCTTGTCTATTTCATAAAGCTTGGTGAATTCTTCTATAAGACTTTGTCTTATAGAAGGCCTATCATTTTCCTCAAATTCAATTAAAAGAGGCTTAATAGTTTTGTCCATTAGACGCTCTAGTGCCCTATTTTCCATTATAAAGGTATGGATAGGATGACCTGGTATTTTGGCAGGATCATCAGGCATGTGAATCTCCTCAATTGTTCCTTTAAAGACTGCTGCATGAACATCGCAGAGTCTCTGAACCTCTGTTATAGGCAAGCCTTCTTTAATCAGTTCATTTTCCATGGCGGAGATTTCAGTGGCTGATACCCCCTCAATTAGCTTAGCAAACCTCTCTTTAACCTCCTCAACTGTTTTACCATCGTGAAGCTCCATAATTAATTCTTTTAAAACCCTTTGCCTGTATTCTCTGTTGTTAATATACTCACTCATGTACTTCCTCCTTTTATTATTAGTTTTATGTGTGTGTATATATTCCTTTACTATCTATTCTCTACTTTAATAAATAGGCCCTCACAGGAGCCGCCTCAGCTCCTGGTATAAATATAGGTGCTGCATTAAGGAGATACTCACCCTCCTCTACATCCTTAAGAATTACTCCCTCAAGTATCATTATGTCAGCATTAAACAAGCTTATATGGGTTCCATGGTTTGGCTGATTTCTCTCTATACCTAGAGAATCTATACCTACACCTGAAATTTTTAGTTTTCTTAGATAGTCAGCTCCTGACATATCTAGATAAACAAAATCTCCTTCAAGAATATCTTCATAAGAGTTTCTAGTCTTTAATAGGATAAAATCTCCTTCATTTATAGGCAATCCCATAAGATCCTTATCAGTTATTTTCTCCCTTACACTAGTAAGATCAAAAACCTTACAGGCTTTAATAACCTTAGATATATTCAGTTCTTCTAAAGTATAGCCACTTGGTATCATATGCTTGGGAGTATCAAGATGAGTTCCAGTATGAAGATTCATCTCTAACCTAGTCTCATAGGCTGAACCAGTGGAAAAATCACCGTCTATACTTATGATAGGTCTTTTAAATTCTCTTCCCTTATATACCGGCATGGAATAAGATATTGGCATGGATATATCAATTATTTGCATGGAATCTGTATTTATAATCATAGCTTTTCCCTCCTAGTTCTTCTGGCTGTATACCAACCTCAACAAGACATCAATAACCACTTCTATCAAGCCTAGATATTCCACCACTCTCTACCATCTTTAGCTAATAGGGTGGTAGCCCTAATCGGTCCCATGGAACCTGCATCGTAATTAGGAAACTTGACCTTACTTTGCTCACGATAGCCGATTATTTTATCAGCAACTGTCCAAGCGGCTTCGACCTCATCCCATCTTGAGAATAAGGTAGAGTCACCTCTTAATATGTCATATATTAATCTTTCATATGCTTCTGGTGTATTTCCTTGATAAGGACTTTCATAACTGGTATCCATCTTAGTTGGAACTATTCCATGATGTGAGATAAAATCCTTGGTATTAAATTGGAAAAACACCCCTACACTGGGTTGTATCCTTATAACTAAAAGATTAGGTTCCTGAATATTATTATCATTAAAATACAAAAGATTAGGCATATTCTTAAATTGGATAACTATCTCAGCTCCGTAACTACCAAGTCTCTTTCCAGTTCTAATATAGAAGGGAGTCCCTGCCCATCTAAAATTATTTATATGAAGCTTTAGGGCCACAAAGGTCTCTGTTCCTGAATCTTTCGGTACATTCTCCTCCTCACGATATCCAACTACAGGTTTACCATCTATAACACCCTTACCATACTGTCCAAATACAAGGTTATCTCTAAGAAATTCAGGAGTAATTTCCTCAATGGCCTCAATAACCTTAAGCTTTTCTGTACGAATCGAATCAGTCTTTAAGTTTACCGGAGGCTCCATAGCTACCAAGGATAGAATCTGCATTATATGATTTTGAATCATATCACGCATAGCACCGGAATGCTCATAATATCCTCCTCTTGTTCCTACCCCTAATTTCTCAGTCAGTGAAATCTGTATATTATCTATATATTTATTGTTCCATATGGATTCAAATATGGAATTTGTAAATCTAAGTACCATAATATTTTGAATCATATCTTTTCCAAGATAATGATCTATCCGGTAAATATCTTTTTCTTCAAATACCTCCAAGAGCTTCTGATTAAGCTGTCTTGCTGTTATAAGGTCCTTGCCAAATGGCTTTTCAATTACAAGTCGGCTCCATCCTTTAGCTGTCTTAACCATGTTACTTTTGTGTAAACCAAGGACAATTGTCTCAAAATATTCGGGAGCTACAGCTAGATAGTAAATACGATTCCCCTTAGTTTCTGAGTTTTTATCAAGTTCTTCTAGATAAGTCTTAAGGTCAGAATATCCATCATGGTCTCTGAAGTCAAAACGATAATATCTAATCATATCATTTAATCTTGACCATATTTTCTCATCTACCTTATTTCTAGAATACTTATCCATGGATGCTCTTACTTCACTTCTATATTCTTCTTCAGACTTATCCCTCCTACCAATGGCCACAACTTGAAGGTGGTCGGGTACTAAGCCATCTAATAACATATTGTATAGGGCAGGCATTAACTTTCTATGAGTTAAATCACCTGTTCCTCCAAAAATCACCAAAATTGCAGACAAGTCCTTATCCCCACTCAAACTACTATTATAATCTATCATAGGTGCATCCTCCTTTCCCCATCGTTTGTAAACCACCTGTCTACTATGAAAACATCGATACAAGCTTAAGCTACAGGTGGTGATAGTCTTAAGATTAACCTACCACTGGGTATGAAATACCCCCTCTTTATCTACTCTCATATAAGTATGAGCTCCAAAATAGTCTCTTTGTGCTTGAAGTAAATTCATAGGTAAATGTGAACTACGGTAGCTATCATAATAAGCTAATGCACTGGAAAATGCAGGACTTGGAATTCCAGATGATATAGCCAGGCCCACTACCTTCCTCCAGTCCTCTTGATATTCACTTACTATTTCCTTAAAATAGTCTGCTAGGAGAAGATTAAGCAAATCCTTTTTCCTATCATATGCTTCCATGATTCTATTTAAGAATTGAGCTCGTATAATACAACCTCCTCGGAATATTTTGGCTATATCTCCAAGGTTTAAGTCCCAGTCGTATTGTATGGAAGCAGCTCGCATTAAGCTAAAACCCTGAGCATAAGCAGCTATTTTACTTGCATATAATGCCCTTCTAACTGCTTCTATGGTTTCTACTGAGTTTTCCTTATTAACTAGTGTTTTGACACCTGGTCCTTGTAAAATCTTATTGGCAATTACTCTTTCTTCCTTTAATGAGGAAATATATCGTTCATAGACTGATGTAGTTATAGTAGGAGTGGATACACCAAGCTCTAAGGAAATCTGTCCTGTCCATTTGCCTGTTCCCTTTTGTCCTGCCACATCCATAATCATATCCACAAGATAATTTCCTGTCTCAGGATCCTTCTTAGTAAATATATCTGATGTAATTTCTATAAGATAGCTATTTAGCTCTCCTTCATTCCACTCAGAAAATATCTCATGAAATTGTGGTGGTGTAAGACCTAATGTCTGTTTTAGGATGGAATATGCTTCGACTATAAGCTGCATATCTGCATATTCAATTCCGTTATGGACCATTTTTACAAAATGTCCTGCTCCACCCTTACCAATATAGGTGCTACATGAGTCACTACCAACCTTAGCAGATATGTCAGTTAGTATCTTTTCCATCATTTTATAAGCTTTGGGGCTTCCTCCAGGCATAATAGCAGGACCAGTCCGGGCACCCTCTTCTCCACCTGATATACCAGTACCAAGATAATGGATATTCTTTTCCTCTAGCATCTTGCTTCGCCTGTTTGTATCATTATAATTGGAGTTACCTCCATCCATTAATAAATCTCCTGGCTCAATTAAAGGAAGCAGCTGTTGTATCATGTCATCCACAGGCTTACCAGCCTTTACCATCATTATTATCTTTCTTGGCTTTTCAATAGAATCAACAAATTCCTCTAGGGAATAGCTAGCAAGCACATCCTTATCCTTGGCTTCTTCCAATAAGCTATCTGTTTTTTCTCTAGAACGATTATAGACAACAACTGAATACCCATGATCAGCAATATTCAAGGCCAGATTTTTACCCATAACAGCTAATCCAATTACGCCAACATTCTGTTTTGACATATTAACTCCTCCTATCATAAGAAACCTTGATGTCTACCAAGGTTTCCATATTTACTGTAATATAATCCTTTAACTCTTTTATTATATGTTAGTCTATAACATCATATCCAAGTTGTGTGAGTTTATCCTTTATTGTATCAATACTGATTTTTTTTATAGTAGCACCTTTTTTTAGGTTCATAAACCTACCAACCGTATGGATCATGCCAGGTTTAATTATATCTTCAAAGCCTAAATCATAAAGGACACCTGGTAGTTCTTTAATCTCACCACATAAATCATAAATACTTCTATTTAAATCAATTATTTTGTTTCCCAATTTGCTTCACTCCTAACAACAGTTTGTTAAACTGTCTTTTTTTATTATTAATATGAGTATGCAGTACTTAGGAACATTAATCAGTGACTAAAATCACATATGAATAAAATGGTAAATTAATTTACTTAATTATATCCAATATACTTAAGTAAGGCAATAAAAGTTTTAGAAAACAAGCTCACTAAATATATCTTTTACAGTGGTCATTTTATCTAATCGATAGGCATTTTCTCCACAAAAGACAAGTCCATTATTAATATTACCCTTAACTGCCTCAACCAATGAATTTGTAATACAATAGGGAATATCCTTAGGATTACAATGCTCTAAGCAGTTAAAGCACCTTTTCACTGGAATCCTTCCCTGATTTGTCCTTTTTATAAAGGGTGTAAAAATGGCCCTTCCTGGCATTCCAACTGGACTCGTTACTACCTTAATATCCTCTCTTTTTGCATTTATATAAGCCTGTTTAAATTCTTCACTGGCATCGCACTCCTTAGTAACTACAAACCTTGTGGATATCTGAACACCGTCTGCCCCTAAAGATAAAGCATGCTTAATATCCTCCTGGTCATATATGCCACCAGCTACAATTACAGGAATCTGTCTTTGATATTTTTCTTCAAATTCTTTAATGTAATTAACTATATCCCTTATAATATTATCAAAATCACTTTCCTTAAATTCCTCTATCTGGTCCTTAGTAAAAGCTAGGTGCCCTCCTGCCCTTGGTCCTTCTACAACTATAAAATCTGCCGTTCTTTTATATTTTCTATCCCACATTTTTAATATAACCGAAGCAGCCTTAAGGCTAGAAACTATAGGTGCAATCTTTACATCATATCCCTTAGTGTAGTCTGCTAGCATGATAGGAAGCCCTGCTCCAGATATAATTAGATCTGTTCCTGCTTCACAGGCAGCTTTAACATAGCTTTCGTAATTCTTGGTAGCAACCATTATATTGACACCTACAACACCTCCCTCAGCCACTTCTCTAGCTAAATCTATATGCTTTTTAATAGCTTTAAGATTAGTTGCTATCTGGTCTTTATCAAATCCAGGCTCGTCATAACCTATTTGTGCTGTAGATATTATACCAATTCCGCCTTCCCTTGCTACTGCTCCTGCAAGTCTCCACCTGCTAACTCCTACACCCATTCCTCCCTGTATAATAGGATATTTTGCTTTAAGATTACCTATAACTAATGGTTTCATATTCATAATTGCACCTCCAAATTACTCTAGCTCTTTATATTTACTTTGATTATCAAACTATTTTACAAAAAATAAACAGTAGGATTTATCTACTGTAATAAACATATTATATCCACATATCGACTCCATGTCAATATATACTAGTATTCTTTTCCTTGATATATAGTTTTCTATACTAGATGTTATATTTTGGACCACTTCACATAAGTAGATCATCCATATTTTTTATTCAATAAGGCAAACTCTCCTATTACACAAAAAGCTATAATCTTTAGCCCTGATTAAGGATTAAAAGATTATAGCTCATATTATCTTACAGAATCAACTATACAACTAATCATGAAATGGTGCTAGTTCAAGCCTAATAAAATAACCCCTATCATGATGGCAAACGGGACATTCCTTGGCCGCTTCCTTACCCCAATGTACATGTCCACAATTTAAGCACATCCAGCCAATTTCAACATCAGCCACATAAAGCTTATTTTCCTCCAAAAGCTCTGCAAACTTTCCGAATCGATCCCCATGAATCTTTTCAATCTTTGCAATCATGTGAAATGATGCGGCAACCTTATTAAAGCCCTCCTCCTTGGCAATATCACCAAATTTCTTATACACAGGGTCATATTCTTCATATTCGTTATGTTGGGCCATACGTAAAAGCTTAGATACATCATCAGCAATATCCACTGGATAAGCCCCATCTACCTCAATGTTTTCTCCAGCCAGGTCTTTGAGGTGTTCATAGAATATCTCAGCGTGTTCCTTCTCTTGATCTGCTGTAAATTTGAAGATAGCTTCAATTACATGATGGTGTTCCTTCTTTGCTTGAGAGGCGGCAAAAGTGTATCTATTTCTTGCTTGGCTCTCCCCAGCAAAGGCTCTCATTAGGTTATCTTTTGTCTGGCTCTTATTAAAATCAACTGCCATGGTAATACCTCCATTATTTATTTAATAGAAGTATTCCCCTTACACTTTGACATATTCATAAAATTAGTTAGTTCCTGCTATTGCTTCTATTTTATTCATATCTGGAATTAAGATTTCTTTATTATTTAGGGACTGTATTATTCCATCATTTTCAAGCTGACTAAATTTTCTACTGACTGTTTCTCTAGCAACACCAAGATAGTTGGCAACTCCTTCTCTACTAAAGGGTAAATGAATTATAGTACCCATCCTATCCCTGGTCCCATACTTTTGGGCAAATTCCAGCAAAATACTTCCTATCCTATTGTCTACATTTCTTACACCAATGCTTTGAAGTGCATTTTCAAGCCTTGTCATCCTGTTTCCTAACTCTCCTATAATTTTAACAGCAATCTCTGGATACTTATATAATAATTCTTGAAATTGGTCCCTATATAGGTTACAGGTTTTTACTGGTTGAAGTGCTTGTACTGAATAGGTTGCGGCCTGATTACTAAACAAATTTTGCTCTCCAAAGAAATCACCCTCAGAAAAAATATAGAGTATCTGCTCACGTCCATCAGGGGTGTTTTTATAGGCCTTAGCAGTTCCCTCATTAATAATTACAACCGAATTCATGGCATCTTTATCAAATAATAACATTTCTCCCTTTTCGTATTCATGATGACGAATCAATTTCATGATTTTTTTTAGATCCTCTTTATCTAAGGAGGATAATATGGGGACCTTATGCATGCATAGCCTATCCATACATCTATTACATTTACTATGAGCTACCATTATCTACGCTCCTCCCATCTATGTAGAAATAATTACTTAAGCATAAATCATTATAACATTAGTAAGCAAAAGAAGCAGTATAATAATTTTAGTTTATCATACTGCTCCTTCTTATTTTTGTTGTTGTTGAAATGATTCTTTTGTTCATATATTATCGAATAGTATTAATCCCTTGTCATAATCTATTCGTTTAGCTTATATCTTTCACTATAACGATAAGTCTGTTCAAGCATCATGTCCTTAACCTTCATAAGACGGACCTGTGTGCTTCGTTCATTCTCATCTAACTTCATTACAATATATTTGATTTTTTCTTGCATATCAGGAATCATAACATGCTCAAGAGCATTAACTCTACGACGAGTTTTTTCAATCTCTGCAGCCATTAGTTGACAAGACTTTTCCACCTCTGCTAATCGTAACATATCAGGTAGGATGTCTGCTAGGCTCTTTACTGCATCATCCAAATCACTGGAGGTAAATGCATAACCATATGGGTATATATCATTTTCATCCTGAGTTTTTGTTTTATACTCAAATTCAGGAATATCTACACTCATAACATTCTTTGTATGGGCATCAAGATATATCTCTTGCCTGGGTGCCATTAATGAAACATCAAGTATCTCATCAACCATAACCGACCTAGCCAACAAAAAATTCTTATTGGCAGCATGGATTCCTGCTTCTACCTTTTCACGTAAAGCTTTATTCTCCCTAACCATATCAAGAAATCGTCTCATAAGCTCATCTCTCTTGTCCTTAAGTAGCTTATGTCCTCTAGTAGCTGTAGCCAACTTCTTTTTTAATTTGGTTAATTCCATACGGGTAGGATTTACTTGTGTACTAGCCATATTCTTCTCCATTCATATGCATGGGTTTTACATAACAATAGGTTTGGACTCAAGCTTTATTCGAATTTACCATAGAACTCGTCTAGCAATTCGTCCTTAATTCTCTTTAGCTCTGCTCTTGGCAGTATATTAAGAAGCTTCCAACCAAGATTTAAGGTTTCTTCAATATCACGATTGGTATTATAACCTTGTGATACATACTCCTTCTCGAAGGCATCTGAGAACTTGGCATATAGCTTATCTATATCTGTTAGAGCTGCCTCACCTAGAACAACCATAAGCTCTTTTGCTTCCTTACCTCTAGCATATGCAGCAAATATTTGGTTCATAGTATTGGCATGATCCTTCCTGGTCTTACCCTCACCGATACCCTTATCCTTAAGACGGGACAAGGATGGTAATACATCAATCGGTGGTTCAATACCTTGACGGTATAGGTCACGACTTAGGATTATCTGCCCTTCAGTAATGTATCCCGTTAAGTCGGGAATAGGATGGGTCTTATCATCTTCTGGCATTGTTAAAATCGGAATCATGGTAATACTTCCTGCCTTACCCTTTTTCCGTCCTGCTCTTTCATATAGTGAGGCAAGATCTGTATACATATATCCCGGATATCCTCTACGGCCTGGCACTTCCTTACGGGCTGCTGATACCTCTCTAAGTGAATCAGCATAGTTGGTTATGTCAGTAAGAATAACTAGTACATGCATATCCTTTTCAAAGGCAAGATACTCCGCCGCAGTCAAGGCCATCCTTGGTGTAGATATACGCTCAATAGCTGGGTCATTTGCCAAGTTGACAAACATTACTGTCCTGTCTATGGCGCCAGTCTCTCTGAAGGATTCTGTAAAGAAATTAGCCTCCTCGAAAGTAATACCCATGGCTGCAAATACAACCGCAAATGGCTCTTTAGTACCATGAACCTTTGCCTGACGGGCTATCTGCGCGGCCAGATTAGCATGGGGAAGGCCACTGGCAGAAAATATAGGAAGCTTCTGGCCACGGACTAATGTATTTAATCCATCAATTGCTGATACACCTGTCTGAATAAACTCCTGTGGATAATTTCTTGCAGCAGGATTCATGGGAAGGCCATTAATATCAAGTCTTTGCTCTGGTAAAATATCAGGGCCATCATCAATAGGACGACCCAAACCATCAAATACACGACTTAGCATATCCTCTGAGACACCAAGCTCCATACTTCTACCTAAAAAACGCACCTTTGAACTGGCAAGATTTATTCCGGTCGAGCTCTCAAATAGCTGGACCATTGCATTACCACCATCTATTTCTAGAACTCTACAACGGCGTTTTTCTCCATTAGCAAGCTCTATCTCAGCCAACTCATCAAATGCTACTCCCTCAACTCCCTGTACTAGCATAAGAGGACCTGCAACCTCTTGAATTGTTCTATATTCCTTTGGCATTAGGCTCCCTCCTTCTGTGCTAATTCTTGAATTTCTTGATTTAACTGAATAAGAATCTCCTCATATTCCTTCTTTATCTTATCATTTTTAACATATTTAAAGCGGCCTATTCTTTCTCTGACAGGTATTTGAACCAGATCATCCATTGAAAGATTGCTTAATTGCTCCAAGGACCTATCATAGAACAAAAGAACAAGTTCCATCATTAAGTACTGCTTATCAAGGCTTGTATAGGTATCATCCTCATGGAAGGCATCTTGATGAAGATAGTCTTCACGAATAGATCTTGCCACTTCTAGTTTTAAACGGTCAGGTGCTGATAAAGCATCCATACCAACTAACTTAACTATCTCTTCTAACTCTGCCTCATCATTTAATAAATTCATAATACGGGCTTTTAATTCATTCCATTTGCTGTCTACATTACCATTAAACCATTTTCCCATATCATATAGAGAATAGCTGGTTAACCAGTTTATTGCAGGGAAATGTCTTCTATAAGCCAGATTAGCATCCAAGCCCCAAAACACCTTGACAATTCTAAGTGTTGCTTGGGTTACTGGCTCAGATATATCCCCACCTTGAGGAGATACAGCCCCAATTACTGATAAGGCTCCTTCCCTACCATCTTTTCCTAGAGAAATAACCCTTCCAGCTCTCTCGTAGAATTGAGCTAAACGGCTTGCTAGATAAGCAGGATACCCTTCCTCACCTGGCATTTCCTCAAGACGACCGGACATCTCACGAAGAGCCTCAGCCCAACGAGATGTGGAATCAGCCATCAATGCAACTGAATATCCCATATCCCTAAAGTATTCTGCAATTGTAATTCCTACATATATTGAAGCCTCCCTGGCAGCAACAGGCATATCAGAAGTATTAGCAATCAGTACCGTACGCTCCATTAAAGACTTTCCTGTCTTAGGATCCTTAAGTTTTGGAAATTCATTAAGAACGTCGGTCATTTCATTTCCACGTTCTCCGCATCCAATATAAACTACAATATCTGCATCCGCCCATTTTGCCAGCTGATGCTGTACTACTGTTTTTCCACTTCCAAAGGGGCCTGGAATAGCTGCTACTCCTCCTTTAGCTATGGGGAATAATGTATCAATAACCCTTTGCCCTGTTATTAACGGCTTTTCGGGGGATAACTTCTGTTTGTATGGCCTTCCTGTACGAACTGCCCATTTCTGCATCAATGTTAACTTATCCTCAGACCCATCTTCATTAGCTAAAACTCCTATGGTGTCTTCAACAGTATAATCACCCTCAGCTATGGACTTAATTACACCTTTCATACCATATGGAACCATGATGTTTTGTTCTATAACATCAGTTTCTTGTACAGTTCCTATAATATCTCCTGCTTCAACTTCTGTTCCTTCCATAACACTAGGTATAAAATGCCACTTCTTTTCTCTATTTAGGGAAGGTATCTCAACACCACGCTTAAGATTAGTCCCGGTTGCTTCCATAATGTCTACTAAGGGACGCTGGATACCGTCAAAAATACTGCCGATAAGTCCAGGTCCTAATTCAACACTTAAAGGCTTGCCAGTTGATTCAACGGGTTCCCCTGGCCCAAGTCCCGAGGTTTCCTCATAAACCTGGATAGAAGCTTGGTCGCCATGAATTTCGATGATTTCACCGATTAAACGTTGATTACTTACACGAACAACGTCAAACATATTGGCATCGCGCATGCCTTCAGCAACGACCAAGGGACCGGCTACTTTTTTAATGGTGCCTTTGCTCATATTATTCACCTGCTTTTTATTCTAATTTTATTGTTCTAATCGTTATTAAATATAATATCAGAGCCTACTGCACGCTCAACAGATTTCTTTACATTTCTCATTCCCATTCCTGTATTAGCAGATACTCCAGGTATGGGAATAATTGCCGGTAGACGCATAGATACATATTTATCAATCTCTGATTCTAACTTAGATTGTAGGCTTTCTGTAATATATATCACGGCATATTCCTGCTGTACTAAATCCCTTAATATCTTTGCTGCATCTAAATCATTCTCCACTGGATATGTATCCAGGCCAATAGCAGCAAAACCATATATACTATCACGATCACCTAATACTGCTACCTTATACATACATCTCCCTCAATCTTTCCCGGATAAGTTCATCCGAAATATCATTTCTCTTACCAGAAAGAAGGATTCGAACTGTCTTTATTTCATTTTCTCTAGCTAAGAGATAGGCAGCTAATGGTGACAGGGTAAAGGGATTATACTTTTGCGGTTTAATATATTCTATTATAAGATTATCACACCAGCATTCAAAAGCCTGTGGAGATTCTTTAAGTGCCGACACACCATCAAAATATACTGTGGTAGACAAATAGTCATATATAAAGTCCATACCATTTAGTGCACATTCAGTCAACTTTTCTATATCAAGACTCTCACATTTTACTAAAGCCCTTTGTAAAAACTCTTTATCCTTACCTGTTTTAACACTACGGATTGCTATATTAATATTAGCAATTGCAACTTTTAGTTCTACATAGTGTGACAACAGCTCATCTCCTGAGGCCTTACCATGGGAATATATACTTTCTAAAGCCGCCTTATCTATTACAATATCACAAAGCTGACTATCTCCGGTATGAAGCTGTATTTCATAAGCCTCCTTAGCCACTTGTCTCATGTGTTCAGGAAGTATGGAAAAATCACGCTCTGTAACTGCTTTCACAATAAGGTCAGGATCTATTGTATTGTTTGAAAGGAATATATTCGAAAGCTTTGTATCCTTATATACCTGCTTTATTGCAGCCTTTAGGTTATGAAAATCATTTCCGTATAGAAATGTATTAAAGACTGACATATCCTCTACAAGGTCAGCTAAAAGCTCCCAGGTTTTTTCTCTTTCTGTAGTTAGCATCTGCTCAGAAGATTCTGTATCATCAATACCCCAGCCCTTATCAGCTAATAAACGTAAGCACTCCTTTTCAGTCTTACATCCCATAAGCTGGTCTATATCTGCCTTACTAAGCAAAGCCAGTTCCTTTGACCGTATTCGGGCAACCGCATAAATAAACTGCTTATCAGTCTTTTCATTATATAATACTTCAGATAAACTGCGATTAACTCTCTTTAGCAAAACATCACCTTCTTTCCGGTCCTTCTATTCGAATAAAAATGCATTTACCTTGTCCTGTAGGTCTTCCCTTGCCGCAGCAAACAAAGATTCAAAAGAACAATTCTCTTCTATGTCTCCATATACAAGTATAAAACCACCATCAATCTTGGCACTTTCTTTAGATATAGTAAGGGATGCATTGGGTATATCTTTTAAAGTGGTCTTCAAGCTTTCTTCATATTTCTCTGGTAATCTATCAAGATCAGCTTGTGAAAACTTTATAAGACCCGGTCCCTTATGAGCATGCTTCTTTACGATTTGAAGGATAATATCAAAATATTCAGTATCCGGAAGACTGGTAAGCTTATGTTTAGCTTTAAGAATTATCTCATTAATCATAGTTAGTTTCGCATCCAAAAGCATCTGTCTTCTAATAAGCTTTGCACTTGATTGTGCACGGCTTAAAATTGCTTTTACTTCTGATGCGGACTTTTGGTTAATCTCACTGATTTCCTTACTAGCCTCTTCCTTAGCTAAAGAAATAATTTTATCCTCTTCTTCTTTAGCCTCATTTAGTATTCTCTCAACACTAGCCTTGGCATCAGCTTCAATAACCTTAATAATCTTATCTAATCCAGTCATTTTAACCTCCATCTGCCACTTTTATAGCAAATATTTTTCCAAACACACTCTTATATATTTAATCCACTAATCCCATTAACTGCTAGCATTGATATTAGAAGTGCTAAAATTGCATAGGTCTCAACCATTGCAGGGAAAATCATAGCCTTACCAAATTGGTCAGGTTTCTTGGCAACTACACCCATACTAGCAATTGAAGCATTTGACTGTCTGATGGCAGAGGAGTATCCAACAATAATCATAGGCATGCAAGCTGCAAAATAAAGCAAACCCTTTGCAAAAGATATGTCTCCGCTACCACCCAAAACACCAATTTGTGAAAAAGTAATAAATGCAATCAATAGTCCATAAATACCCTGGGTACCAGGAAGAAGCTGTAGAATAAGCACCTTTCCGAATAAGGAAGGATCCTCTGTAATAACACCTGCACCAGCGATTCCACCCTTACTTACTGCCTTAGCAGAAGCAATTCCTGGAATTAATGCCGCTAATGTTGCTCCAATAACTGCTAATACTATACCAAAATCATTTAAATTAACCTTCATTTCGCATTCTCCTTGACTTTAAAATATTTTGTATTAATTTTAAAGGGTTTGAATACACTTCCTCCACCCTCATAAAACTTACCAAAGAACTCCACATATTGGAGTCGGTTTGTGTGGACATATGCACCTAAAGCATTAATCCCCAGATTTAGCGCATGTCCCATAATAACTATGATTGTAAAAATAATAGGACCAAGTAATCCTCCTGCCGTCATAGCAGCCATTTGGTTTATAACTGATCCAATAACCCCTGTTGCTAGTCCTAAAGCTAGCAAGCGAGAATAGGATAAGACATCACTAAGGTAGCCTGATATACCATACAAAGCATATAAACCCTTTAGTATGCGCTTAAACGGGTTTTTAGATTCTCTGCCATTAGTCAGAATTATTGCAATAGCTGATAATCCAAATAATATAGTAGCAATATCAATAACTCTATCAGACATGGTAACATTAATTCCTAAAATATCAGTAACCATTTTCATGGATAAGAGAAGAACTATTCCGCTTATTAATAGAACAAACCATAGTCCTACATCGTAGATGATACCCTTATAATCCTTCTTCATTGCCATCTGATAGCCACTCATGGCAAGGCCAGTCAATAGGTGTACTATACCAAATCCCATTGAAAATGTAAGCATCAACATTGGCTTTTCTACCGGGAAAAACCACAGTGGGGGTATTACAGGAAGATCAGTTACTTCGAAAAAAGTTGAGCCAACTATATCAAATATATCTCCGAAATAACTACCGAATACAATACCCCAAAACACGGTTGCAATACCACAGTACATATACATCTTCAAGGTGTTCTTCATGGATCTTTCCATTGTCCCTCTGAACTTGAATAAGGCAAGTCCGCATCCAATAGCAATTAAAAAACCATAGCCTGCATCGGAAAGCATTAATCCAAATAATAAATAGTAGAACAAAGACATAACCATGGTAGGATCCATCTCACCCTTGCCAGGTGGACTATAGGAACTTACTGTTCCCTCTAAAGGTTCACTAAATCCATTGTTTTTATATAGTATTGGAACATCATCTTTTTTACGGGGCTCAGTTAATTCTACTACTAGGTCAAAGCTACTGGTTAGTTCGTCTTTTATAGCTTCACCATCCTTTTTAGGAATAAAGCCAGTAACAATAAATACATTATTAGATTGAAGAAGCTGACCTATTACATCATATTTCTCAATTCTCATTGCATCATAATCCTGTAGGAAATATAAGTCCTCACGGTCCTTCACATAGGACATAATTTCTTCTACAGCAGCATTAATATTAAGCTCTGAAAGCTCAAACTGATCCTTTAATTTACTTAGTTGTTCTGCAGGTGAAATATCGGTAGTAATGGAAGGTAGGATAAAATCCATCCCTCTTAAAGTCTCAAAAACCCTGTCCTTATTATCCTTAGTACAAAGAATGAATATACAGGTTTGCTCCTTTGAGGAACTTACAATATTAATATCTAATGGCATATATTCTGCCAATTGTTCATAAAGCTCCTCCAAGGTCCAAGTCCTAGGTAAGGCCCCTATAAAGCTTGATGTATATTTGGTACCTTTAAAATTCAAAGGTATGTCTAGCCGAACCCAAGGTGTTAGAATCTCAATCTGGGTTTGAAGTTTTAGTATTTCAGCTTTAGCTTCTGCTATGGATTTCGATAGGTAGATTATACGTTTAGCCTTGTCAAGTACAGAATCGTATTTTTCACTAAAGCTATCAAATACCTCAAGGGGTAATTCCTTCCTACCTTTTAATGCAGAAAGTAAGGATTTATCTTCTTTTTCATAGGTATCAAGAATTGTAAGTGCTTCACCAGCAATTGCAATGTTTTTTTCAAAATCTTGAACTGATAAGGATTCTTCAGTCCTACGAAAGACACTATCCTCCTTAAGCATGCTTCTAACTTCGACGACTTCTCGTCGCTGTAGCAAGTCTAAAATCTTCTTTCTATCTTTATTTAAAGCATAAATATAGATACGCTGCATTTGCAGCAATGCCATAATAAATACACCTCCTTTGCCTTTTTCAAGTCATTTAAACTAATCATACGACACTGGAGATAACCAAGCTAATTGCAGACTCTTGCTTGATCTTAGCCATTTCAACAAGAAGCTGTACCTCTTTACTAGCCTCCTCCTTTGCTTCCTCCAATATTAAATCACTCTTACGTACAGCTTCCTTTATATCCTTATCTACTTTTTCTCTAGCTTCCTTTAACATAGAAACAGATAACTCTTTAGCTTTTTTTTGCGCATCGATTATTATAGCTTCTTTTTCTTTAAGAGTATCTTTTTCCATTTTTTCAGCAGACAATTCTGCATTACGGACAGCCTGTACTGTTTTTTTTGCCATTAACCCACCTCGCTATTTGTTTTTTTGAGTAAATGAACACTTCTCTATTATATCCCACTTGTAGCTTTAATTCAACAGCTTATACCCTCTTTTAATGGATATTGTCGTCAATGTTGCCACAATTCATACTCTTTTCCAGACATATTTGAGCAATATGACAACAAAATAACAAAGATTTGTTTTTTTAAATAGAAGGCAATTTTCTATTACAGAAAAAACTGTTCATAAGCATTTTATGAACAGTCCGATAAAAAATCATATTTAATTTTGAATTCCCCCTCTGGTGCATTGGTCCGCTGCTCCCATCGAACTCTCCCCAGGTTCAATGGGGCAGCAGAGTATGCTAGGAGGAAAAATATAGATACCGGTCATTTTATTGTAGATTTGTTTATATGTTAAAACTCCCCTACATCGTCTTACATATTATTTTAATCTATAAAATGACAGGAAAATCTCAATTATAACTTCTTTACTGATTCGCCGTAAAGGATATTGCCTTTAACAACTATTCTTTCAATAATATTAGCCTTTGGATTTTCAATTAAGTATATAAGCTTTTCAGCCGCCTTTTTTCCCAAGGACTTGGTATCCTGCTGTAAAGTAGTCAGCTTAGGATTAAGGACCTGAGATAATAAAACCCCATCATAGCCTGCTATGGAAATATCATCAGGAATTGATAATCCCAATTCCTTAATAGCGTTCATTCCCCCTATACATGAAAAATCATCAGGAAAAACTATGCAGGTTGGCCGATCCTTTAGTGATAGCAATTCCTTTGTAAGTCGATAAGTTGTATCAGGGTCATGAAAGATACCACTTTTAACATATTCATCAGGAACATTAATACCAAGTTCATTAAGTGTTTTATAAAAGCTTCCTACTCGATTCTTTGTAACAGAGGAATCAGCTCCATGTATATAAGCAATTTTTCTGTGACCCATCTCATATATATATGAAATAAGATCATTCATTCCTTTTACATTGTCTGATATTATAGCAGTTCGATTGTCAAACACATGATCGATTGTAACTACAGGCAGATCACTATGAATAAGCTCCAAAACGTCAGGGTCAGAAAAATCAATACAGGCAATGACTACGCCATCAACCCCTCTATACTTGCTGTGCTCATAATAGGACATCTTCCTTAATCCCATATGCCTATTAATAAATGTTATATCATATCCGTGGCTTTCAGCTTCTACCTTAAAGCTATCAAGAACATTAGCAAAATACTCATGGGTAAGTCCACTTTGAGCCTCATCTATAAATAGAACTCCTATGTTATATGTACGATTTGTCTTTAAAGCCCTTGCAAATAAATTTGGATAATATCCCATCTCTTTTGCAACACTTAAAACATGATTTTTAGTTGTCTCAGAAATATCACTGTGGTTATTTAAAGCCTTACTAACTGTTGCCACTGATACACCACATCTAATTGATATATCTTTTATTGAAACCATTGCAATCTCCTGTTCCAAAAATAGTACACAATGTTACTTAAACGTTTTCTAAAGCCTAAGTCTAGCAATTTAAACAAATATTCTCGTAAATATGCAAATAAATTATAAGATTATATATAATTAACATATTTATATAATAAACAATTATTCACTTGTTAAAAATCCAATATATTAGCTAGGTTTATTACTAGTCTTTTCAATATCATATTAAACCTTTTCTATGTATTTTGCAAGTCTTTTTTGAAAAATAACTTAAACGTTTTCGTTAAATTATTAAACAAATATCTAAACCTCTAATAAATCATAGCTTTTTGTCAAAAATATTTTTTTCTTATTTATATAATAAGTATGAATAATAAAAAGAAATATAGACATAATAATAATTAGATACGGACAGGAACTCAACTCATCGCGTGTAACTAGAATAAAAGAGTTCATCCGTATCTATAAATAGAGAGAAATGTTTGTAATTTAGTCTCAGAATTACAACAAGGGTTTAACTTAGAACATGAGGTGGTTGCATTGGACAGTAAAAAGTTCTTGTAAGGCTCATATCAAAGTTTATACCAAATTAAAAACCAAACATTTGAGACACCAAAGAGCAGAAGCAGGAATATTATTATTCCTGCTTCTGCTCTTTGCATATATTTAATTAATATTATTTTTTCATACTTTTGATATCATACCCTGAAGGACTTTGGAATACTCTTAATCCAAACTCGCCTGCTACTGCAAAGATATGATCAAATATATCTGATTGCACTCCTTCGTAGCTTACCCAAGCTGTATCCCGGGTAAATGCATATATTTCTAATGGAATACCATTTTCGCCTGAAGCTAGTTGACGTACAATCATTAATTTATCCTGATTAATACCAGGATGGTTCATGATATAATTCTTTAAGTAAGCACGAAATGTACCCAAATTAGTCATTCGGCGCCCGTTTATTACTTGGTCTGTATCAATACTATTTTCTTTGTTATATTTTTCAAGTTCTTTTTCTTTTTCTGTAACATAATCCTTAAGATAATGTATTTTTTTTAAATTCTGAATCATTTCCTGTGTACAAAAGTCTACACTATTTACATCAATATAGATTGACCTTTTAATTCTTCTACCTCCAAATTGATGCATACCTCTCCAGTTTTTAAAGGAATCCGATATTAGAGAATAAGCTGGTATTGTAACATATGTTTTATCCCAATTCTGTACTTTAACGGTATTTAAGGTAATATCTATAACATCTCCATCTGCACCATATTTAGGCATCTCAATCCAATCACCTATTCTAAGCATATCATTAGATGTCAATTGTATCCCCGCTATGAAGCCAAGTATAGAGTCCTTAAATACAAAGGAAAAAACTGCAGCTAAAGCTCCCACACTACTTAATAATATTAATGGGCTCTGGTCTAATAAAGTAGCAATAATTATAATTGCAATTACAATATACACTGCTATTTTAACAACCTGAAGTAATCCTTTTATTGGCCTGATTTTTGATATTGGTTTAGTGCGATATATATCATCTATTGAATCTATTAGCGAACTCGATACAAACATCACTATAACCATAACATATGTAGAAGCTAATCGTTCTACTATTCTGGTTATATCAGGATTCTCATATATGCCCGCTAGACTAAAGAACAGAACTCCAGGAACGATAAGTATTGCTCTTTGAATAACCTTCCGCTCCAATAAGATATCATCCCATATTAGTTTGTTCTTCCTAATAATTTTAGTTACAATTCTTAAAAATACTTTTTTTAAAACCAAATGGATTATAAAACTGAATATTATAATTCCAATTGTAATTGCTAAAGACGCTAAAACTTCAGCCAATCCTTGCTCAACACCCTTTTCATCAAAAAAAGTCCTGACTAACTTCATCATATCAATAAAAACCTCCTGCAATAAAATCACTAATAACACATCTTAAACATGCTCTTATTATATTGTCCATGTTATCAAATAGTTTTGCAAGTGTTTTTAAGATATAACCTGTAAAGCTTGGCTTTTTTATTTACTTTAAGCCATTCTTACTTTTCTTTTGTAAATTCTATACTCTGATAATCTTCCCTGATAGGCTAGGTCTAGATTAGGATTTATCCTTATATCTCTAGGTTTAACCAATGCATAGGATTTATCAAAAATATGTACACCACTCTGTTCTAGAACATAAGCAACAAATTGTGAGCAAAAATATTTATTCTTTGATCGTATAGGAATATTAAAGGCAGCTCCAATCAAACCTAAGTAATTATATGAGTAAAACTCCTTATTTAGATTAAATATTTCTATAATCTTTCTTAATCTTTCACATTGTTCTTTGGTAATTTTAAGTCTATATATACCGCATGAAGTAGACCTATATCGACCAAATATCCCCTTATCAATATCTTCCCTTATAAAACCAGCATTAAATGGATTATAAACTCCTCTTCTTGCAAAGCTGTACATTTCCTCAAGATTCTCATCAAATGCAATAGACGCATGGGCATATGGTTCTTGAGTATAAAGTCTAATTGCTCTTGCAGGATAAGTTTTTGTTTGTGTTAACACTATATAAATATTTTCATAATTACTTTCATTAGAGTAAGTAAAAAAATTATCCCTATTCATTTTTTTCATATACATCCCTACTTTATATTATACTTTTTTAATAAACTTTATATTAATTTTATATATACTGCATATTATATTACATTATTACAAAATACTCAACCATAAAATGGGTGTTAGTAAGTATTGACAATAGGAAAAACTTATAAAATTACAAGAATATTAAAATTTTCAAAACAAATACACCTAGCACGTCTTGTATGTCTTAAGTGAAAAAATCGCTTACGACATACAAGCCCTACTGGTGTTCTATAGATAAATAGCTATTTCATTAATAAATAATTCTGCTAATCTTGGATCAAATTGACTTCCTGCATTTCTTTTTATTTCATCCAAAGCCTCTGATTTAGACATGGCTTTACGATATGGTCGATCAGTGGTCATTGCATCATACGCATCTGCAATAGAAATAATACGTGATAGTAAGGGTATCTCATCTCCCTTTTTTCCATATGGATATCCACTTCCATCCCAGCGCTCGTGATGATTTAAAATATAGTCTGCAATTTGCTTAAGCTCAGGTGTAGCCATAGCAATTCTATAACCAGCCTCAGGATGTTGCTTCATCTTTACCCATTCATCTACGGTTAGCTTGCCAGGCTTATTAAGGATATTATCAGTTATACTTATTTTCCCTATATCATGAAGGGTTGATAATAGTTCTAATTCAATTAGCTGCTCCTCTACTAAGTTTAACTTTCTTCCAAAAGCTCTTGATATCTCAATTAATCTCATAGCATGTTCTTCAGTTTCTTGGCTTTTCTCATATAATGATGTCTTCATGGAATTTATCATAGAGCTATGAAGACTTTTGTTTTGCAGAAGCTTATTACGATACATACTATCTTCAGCCATCTTGATAAGCCTATTCATTGACATAATATCATCAGCTTTTGTAGCTAGGCCAGCCGAAAAGCTCAAATAATATTCTGTATTTAAATTTGAAAACTCATTACAAAGATCACTTATACGAGTCAATATTTGATTTGCCTCTTCGTAGGGAGTGTTAGGCATAAGTATGCTAAACTCATCTCCTCCAGTCCTTGCCAAAACATCCCTCGGTCTACAGCAGGACTTTAAAACATCAGCTATACTTACTAAAATCTTATCTCCCTCTTTATGTCCAAAGGACTCATTAATCAACTTTAATCCATTTATATCACCAACAATTATTGATAATGGATAATTTTTTGTGTTGTCTAAACGTTTTTTTGCATCTTCAAAATATCTTCTATTATAAACTCCTGTCAATAAATCATGGTATAAAAGAAATTGTATCTCCTCTTCTCTTTTTTTCAGTTTAGTGATATCAATTAATAAACCTTCTAATTCAATTATTTTTCCACTTTTATCATAAATCCCCTGCCCCTGCTCATATAACCATTTTCTTTCCCCATCGGCAGTTAGTATAGGATACTCTTCTTTAAATATATCTTTTTCTTCTACCGCTATCTTCCACTTATTATAAACTTCATCTCTATACTCATGGTCGATTATATCATTATAGGACACTTCTCTATTATATAGGAGGCCTTCAGCATCATATCCTGTCAATTCAAAACAAGCACCCGACACATATTTCATAGTCCAGTGTCTATCATATTTGCAACGGTAGACCATAATCGGTCATCCTGATGATAAGATAATCTTGCTACTATCATTTCTACTAGGCTTTTTTAAATATAATCCTTTATACTTTATCATAAAAAAACTTATAGCCAAAAGCAAAATAAGTAATAAAATCATTAATATGTATTGAATAATTATTACTACAAAGTGATTTACTTTTTGAAATTTGGCAAGTAAAAGTAATCCGGTAAACGCCATTACAAATACAGATATGATTACAAGTATAAGAAAATTACTTTTTTTATTAACTGCTGTCATGAGAACCACCTCATTCCATTATTATGCATATATTGTCATCAAAAAGTAAAAAATAATAAATAATTATTCGATTAACTATGTATATAGGATATTTTTATATGATTATATCATTTAATAGAATAAATATCAATCATATTAGCTGACTAGGTAATAGGGAATAAGTATAATTGTTAGTTGACACAATATAGATAATAAGCTATATTTATTGAAAATATCCAAATTATCCAATAACAATTTTACTTAATAAGATTAATGTCATATGGCTTTATACTTTATTAAATATAAGGAGGATACAATGACTAAAAAAGTTGCTATATTAATGGGAAGCGATTCAGATTTACCAGTTGTAAAGGGAGCTATTAATACATTAAAGGAATTTGGTGTTGCAAGCCAGGTACATATTATGAGTGCACATCGTACACCTAATCAAGCCTGTGAATTTGCCACCAATGCAAAATCTAATGGTTTTGGCGTTATCATATGTGCTGCTGGAAAGGCCGCTCATTTAGCTGGTGTTATTGCAGCTCATACCATCTTGCCAGTTATTGGTATTCCTATGAAGTCCTCAACACTTGATGGTCTTGATGCACTACTATCCACCGTACAGATGCCTAAAGGAATCCCTGTTGCTACAGTAGCAATCGATGGTGCAGAAAACGCCGCTCTGCTTGCTCTTTCTATTCTAGCTGTCAGTGATGAGGATTTAGCCACAAAGATACAGAATATGAGAACAAATATGACAAATGAGGTCATTAAAAAGGATGAAAAATTACAATTAGAATTGTCATAATATATAATAAGCTTGTCCATAAAGCTTACTAGCCTTATGGACAAGCTTATTACTGTTTTTCCACAATATTAAGTAGTTCTTCCATACTGTGGTATTCTTTCTCAAAGTCCTTTCGTAATACCTTTAAACTTGCTTTCTCATCATAAATCTCCTTCTCAGTCCTTATTCCCCATTTTCTTAATAAGGGAAGCAGAGGACACCATCCATACAAAGCATGCTGAAGCAAAAAAATACCAACTATTCCGGTTAAATACAACCACCACCTACTAGTCCTTATGCCCAAATATGAGCTAAATATAGTTAGAAGGGCAAAGTTAACTTCCAATATTCTCTCAGTATCCCATTCCAAACTCAGCTCTCGAATTCTCTCTGTCATTTCATCAGTATCACAATTTTTGTAGAGTCTAAGATTTCTAATGGTTTTATTCCTAATATCAGCATTACATAAAGGATCTGTTCGAAGAAAAACCCTATGGGTAGTAGGGGGTAATATATATCTGATTTTCGTTCTATCATCACTCTCCTTCTTGGCTAATTACTTATAGTATGAGAAAATCAGCATGATTATATACAGTATTCATAAGCCTTGGCTTATTCTAATTCTCTCCTAAGATAAGTAATCATTCAAAACCTATAAAAACATCCATAATATGTTTAATGTAAAGTAATTGGTCAATACTCCTGACAAGGAGGTGAACTATATGATTTCATTTGTAAAGAATTGCGATTTGATTACTATACGCAAAAAAATAATAGTTTTATATTTTCTTAATGTTACAGATATTATTTTTACCTTAGGATTATTGCAGACTGGATTATTTAAAGAAGCTAATGTTTTTATGGTAAACACAGTAGAAAGTCCATTGTTAAGTATAATTATAAAAATCATGTTTCCTGCAGCCTTGTTATGTTTTCTTTATAAAAGAATATGTAACTCTGACAAGGACCAGCTAAGGACTATTAATATTGCCCTATTAATATCCTTAACCATGTACTGTCTAGTTAATATATCACATATAATATGGATTGTTCTACTAGCCCTACTCTGGTGATGTATATGGTAATCCCTTTATATATTCACATAAATCAACTAAAGAACCACTCCTATATTGACCTATGTCTTGCCCTATAGAGTTTATAAGACAATCTGTTACTAGAAAGGTATTCATTCCAATGGTTTTTACAATCATATCTTCAGCAAGATCATTACCTACCATAATACATTGGTCCACAGTGACGCCAGTATTACTTAGAATTTCTTTATAGTAGTTAATATTTGGCTTACAAAAAGAAGAATTTTCATAAGTTGTTATCCATTCAAAATCCTCAGGCTCTAACCCTGCCCAGCTTATACGGCTATAAGTGGCTACCCTGGGAAAAAGCGGATTAGTTGCAAGAATGAGACGATATCCCTTTTCTTTAAGTAAACTAATAGATTTCTTCACCAAGGAACTAGGAGAAGTTACTTCTATTAAACCCTGAAACTCATTCTTATAGAAATCGTAAAAAATCGGCTCTAGCTCCAATACCTTATCACCAAGTATTCTTATTATAGTGTCCCAGAATCGCTCATTATTATAGATAGTACCATCATTCCCTATCATAGCCCTTGTCCCTTCCCAAATGGCTTCAATTAAGGTTTTAGGTTCAAAATCAGGGGCTAGCTTAGCTGATAATCCTTTAAAATAAAGGTCAATAAACTTATCCTGATTCATTGGCAATAGGGTACCATCTAAGTCAAATAGAAAAGTGTCCATAAACATCCTCCCATAAGATAATTTACTATTATAATCTATAGGCCATATTTGCCTATATCATAGCCAAGCATTTTTCATGTGATAGGACAAACTTCCCTATTACATGAAAAATTAGTATGCTATTATTGTACAATAATAGCATACTAATTATATTAAATCCATCTTATTAGACTATACACCAATTTATATTGCTTTATCAGCTTATCAATTATTCTCCAACACTTACTTCTACTTCACTTGAAACTACACCTTCAGCTTCTTCCTCATTTACATCATCTTCTACTACCTTAGCCTCACTAATGGATGCAATCATATGATCCTCGGCTAAATCAGTAGTTATTCCTTTACCAAGTGTCAAATCACTAACAGTAATCGAATCTCCACTTTCTTTATCTGTTACATCTATTTCTATAGCGTCTGGAATATCCTGTGGGAAGCCTGAAACTAGGATTGTATCCATCTGTCTGTTTAGAATGAGACGCTTCGCCTTTAAAAAGTCAGTTCCAACAAATCTTAAGGCTACATTTACCTTTATCTCCTCAGTAAGTGATATTTTCTGAAAATCAATATGATGGTACTCATATTTCATAGGAGTTAGCTCTATAGACTTAACCATAACGTCATAATCCTTATTATCGGAATCCTTAAGCTTCAATATAGCATTTCTTCCATTAGCTTTTAAAACTCTTCTAAATTCATCCTTCTTTACTGCTACTGGAACAGAATCCATCCCTTTCTGATTAATAACTCCTATAATATAACCGTTACTTATAAGTCTCTTGTTTTCCTTCTTGGAAACCTCTTTTCTTACCTCAACCTGTAATGTTGCTGTTTCTGTCATAATATATTCCTCCTTAATTTGCTTCCATTTATTGTATAGCCATTTACTATGAGAGTAGGCCTTGCCTACTTACAAATTGGAGATACAAATTAATAATATCAATAAATTAAAATAATATATCTGCCATTTGTATAAACAATTGGTGTCAGTAAATAATAATAGTAAATAAGCATATATACATATTCTATATAAATAAATACAAAAGTCAAGTTTTCCAAAGTTTTTTTATTTAATTTTAAATTTTTTCATATAATTTGATAATAATAAAGCTGTTCACTAATGATTTTAAATGCTTTTTAGTAAAATACCAAACCTGGGAATGCAAATTCTTAGTGGAAGTTTTTTGTAATCGGACAATCTTTTTATTGCATAAAAAGAGATGGTCAATCAATTGGCCATCTCATAAATTTTTTATTATAAAAGTATAAACCTTATATCTTATTCTTTAACCCCACCTAAAGCCACACCGGCAATAATATACTTAGATAATGCAAAATATACTATAAATAATGGTAATACAGT
>JAAYRC010000267.1 GCA_012518975.1 Clostridiales bacterium | reverse complement strand
TTTCCGTAAAACACAAGATCTCCAGGTTTTAAGTTTGATCTTGATATCTTTTTACCTGAGCTTGCTTGGGCTCTAGATGTCCTAGGAAGGTTATTATAGCCATACTTACTATAGACAAGTCTTACAAATCCTGAGCAATCAACTCCACCATCTCTAGAGAAGCTATTGCCTCCCCATTTATAACGATAGCCAAGAAATCCCTTAGCATAGCTTATTAGCTTTGACCTTGTCGATGATACACCTGATCCTAAATCTAACTCTACCATACTATGTGCCTGAGTAAGTTTATAGGATAAGTCAACATATTCCTTAGCAACATAGCCTACTGCACCAGTTTCAGAGTCATCACTGTCCAAGCTAACCTTAACCCACTTGTTATACTCTTCTCCATAGGTAACAACTAAGGGGTCAAGTACAATAAGCTCTTCACCAGGTGCTACAGTATCTAGTATAGAGTCATCTGTAGAAGGCTCTTTTCTTATGCGAAGTCCCTCAGCATTAGATGTGGCAACGTAATTAGCAATAGATAAGGCTATACTTGAAGCCTTTTGGCCAGTAATAAGATAATCGCTTTTTACATAGCCAGTTACCTTACCGGATTTAATCTTAGTCCATCCATTATTATCTGATTCAAGGATATCACATCCTGAATTCTTCGGCATCTTACCTACTATTTTTCCACTTTCACTGGGCTTTTCTCTAACCAATAGGTTTGTATCTACATTAGCAATACCAATATTGCTAAATCCAGGAATAGGTGTTTCAGTGATTGCTAAAGTAGATATTACTTTATCTACATCTGTCTGTTGTACATAGCTACCAATTTTATCATAAGGATAACCAGCAACAGAATATTCAGCTGCCATGGCTAAATCAACATTAGTAGAAGCAGAAGCTAAAAATACGCTGGTAACACATACTAAGGAAAATTTCAAAAGCTTATTATCCATTTCGAAAAGTCCTCCAAATTTTTTTCTGCAAGGACATGAGGTGTTATACCTTGGTCTCTTACATTTCAGACTAATACTAAAAATTATAGTCTTTAATGAATTGTTACATAATTGTTAAATATGTTACGTAAGTATTGTATCAAAGGGGTGTGTTTTTGTCAACTATATGTCAAATGTTTTTTTAAATTAGTTTAAATTCAGCATAATTAACAAAATACCCTTATTTTCTAGTTCAAAAGACCTATCTTTGTAAGGATTTTATTATGTAATATAATTTAAATTTCTATTACATAAAAAGCTACCTATGTATCAAAACCTGATACTAGGCAGCAATTTTGTTAATAGTTTATTTTAATAGCTATATTATTATGCAGATCAAACCACCATTACTATCATTTATAATCTTTTGCATTGTCTCTTGAAGTTTTACTTGACTATCATCATTTAACTTACTTATCTTACTGTTAATTCCTTCATCAACTAGTTGGCGAATTGATTTACCAAAAATATTAGTATCCCAAATTCCATCTGGATTATCATTAGCATTTTCATTGATATAATTCATTAAGTCCTTGGCCTGGTCTTCACTACCTACTATAGGTGCTATTTCAGTCATTATTTCTGCCCTTATTAAGTGAATTGAAGGAGCATTAGCTTTAATCTTGATTCCATATTTACTTCCATGCTTCATAACCTCAGGCTCTTCAATGGTAATTTCCTCTTTTAGAGGAGAAACAACCCCATATCCTTTACTTCTTACCTGGTCAATAGCTTGAGATACCTTTTCAAATTCTAACTTTTTGGCTGCTAATTCCTTAAGTGTAGATATAAGCTGGTACTCCCCTGTAATAGGAACCCCTATCAAATCACTAAGTATCTTATAGTAATACGTGTCATCAAACTCTACATTAACTGTAACAGTACCATTCTTCATATCAACATTATCTAACTTGAATC
>JAAYRC010000061.1 GCA_012518975.1 Clostridiales bacterium | reverse complement strand
TACTATTAATTGACAAGATATACCACAGCAAGTATAATTTTAACACAATTGTTTTATTAGGCTAGTTTGCTATTAAGCATTTGATAGAATATTTAGACTTCACTTCAGAGTGAAGGATTTAACAGGTTAAGGAGGTTAGGGGTATGAAGAAAAGATTGAAAAGCTACTTGGAATATCTAGAGGGATTGAATTTTGAAGGCTTAACAGAGAATCAAATAAATATATTAAAAACTAATTTACTAAATCAAATTAGTTTTTTTCAACATGAACGTTTTGTACATTTAATAGTTACTGTAACTATAGCCTTATTTACACTTGCATTTGTCTTTGCGAGCCTTGCCTGGCCTCTTATTCCTATGCTTATTGGGACTGGCTTATTACTAGCCTTGTTATTTGCATACATATGTCATTATTACTTTATGGAAAATGGGGTCCAAAAACTTTATGGATATTATGACAAACTTATTAGAAGAATATAGATAGTAAAATTCAAGCATATATTTAAACTGAGCAATTTTTAGAGCCTCTAATAATAGGTATGAAATTGAAAGCCAGGTGATTTTCAATAGGGTTTAAAAATATTTATTATATAAAAAGGAGTAGAAAACATGAAGCAGAAATACAATCGAATCCTACCTGTAATTGCAGCAATTGCAATACAACTATGCCTTGGTACTGCTTATATATGGAGTATCTTTCAATCGGGAATAGCGAACAGTATATTTGGAGGAGACAATGCAGCTGCAGGTCTAGCATTTTCTTTATTACTAGCTATGCTTTCAGTTGGAGGAACCATAGGTGGAAAACTACAGGTTAAATTCGGTCCACGTGTAATTGTTATACTAGGGGGAATAGTATTAGCACTTGGCTTCTTTTTAGCTTCATTGGTAACGGAGGCTGCCCCTTGGATGCTTTGGTTAACTTATGGTATTATGGGAGGCATAGGAATGGGTCTAACCTATTCAACCACCATAGCCTGTGCGCAAAAATGGTATCCTGATAAGAGAGGTTTCATAACAGGCTTAATTGTTGCGGCATTGGGTTTTGGAGGTGTGGTATTTACCCCAGCAATCGAAGCCCTTATTAAAACCTTTGGCGGTGTAGGTATAGGTGAGTTTAGAACTTTTATGGTCTTAAGTGTAATATTCTTAGTGGTTTGTACAATTGGAGGAATATTTATCGTGAATCCACCAGAAGGTTATCTTCCAGAAGGATATATAGCTCCAAAAACTAGTACAGGCAATGAAGAGAATGATTTTACACCAGGGCAGGTTTTAAAATCCCCACAGTTTTATATCCTGACTTTGGCTATGATGTTGGCTTGTATGGGTGGACTTATGATGATAGGCTTTGCCAAACCAATAGCAATTGCTAAGGATATGGCATCTACTGCTACTGTGGGAGTGCTTATTATCTCTATCTGCAATTCCTTTGGTAGGCTATTCTGGGGATGGATATCTGATAGGCTTGGAGGAAAGACAACTATTATTATTTTATTAGCTGGAACTTCCTGCCTTTCATTGTTTGTAAATTTGGCAACTAGTTATTTCATTTACATACTTATTGGATTGATTGGATTTTTATATGGGGGATTTTTAAGTACATTTCCCTCCTATACAGCTGACTTGTTTGGAAGCAAGCACATGGCAACTAATTATGGAATGGTACTGGTGGGATTTGGATTAGGTGCAATTGTGTCATCTTATATAGCGGGACATTTTAAGAATAAAGCGGTTGAAGACATTAATCTTATGTTTCCTGCATTTGTGATTGCAGCAATAGCAGCAGTCATTGGTATTTTGTTGATTGTATTTATAAAGAGACCAAAAAAGAAAAAGGTGTAGATGACACTGATATAACTATATATTCTTACTATAAGTAAATAATGCAATCGTATATACTTACTGATATTCTTAGATAGCAAAAAACACCAATAGCTGAAGGAAAAATGGATGAGGTATGGGGATTTTTCATATGCAGGTTTATATAAACTGACAAATGAAACGACTCCATACCTTATCTCCATATAAGTCATAATGTATTCAGATTTACTTAATTACCTTCTAATATAAAGCTAATGAAGTAAGCCATCTTTTATGGTAAAATAGAACTAATATTTAATAATCTATGTTATATGGGAGGAAGTATATATGAGTAAAAAAAGGGGATACAGTGTCGGAGAGATTATTATTACTGTTATTTTTATCTTATGGTTTATTGGAACTTTAGTGGGATTACTCTATTTTTCAGATAAAGATAATGTCGCCATGGTTGTATTACTATTTGGTAACTATCTTTTTGTCTTTGGTTTATCAGCTATATTTCTGGTAGGTATGAAGTTAAAGAAAATATGGATTCTTTTGTTTCCGATAATAGGGCTAACTATGATGGTTATGGGTTCTATTTTTATGCGGAGTAGTGACAAAGCTAAATTAAAAATAGAAAACCTAACACCTGTTTTATTGATAAGTGTTTTTATAGTTGTAGGAATAGGACTTGTTTTGATTACCATTGCAGAAGATAATAGGTTGAAAAAAATATGTACTTATAGGATTATGGCAAAATGTATAAAGCTAAATACGACTATATCCAGGAGTAATATTAGTGGTTATGGAACACGAATAAGACGATTATATGCACCAGTGTTTTCATATTATTTTAGAGAGAAGAACTATGTGGTTGCTCATGATAAATACACAAATTATGGGTATCCTGAAGTGGATGAAAGCGTATATATTTTCATAAATCCAGATAATCCTTCAGAAATATATTTTCCTTCAAAAATTAATAAGATTCTATTAATTTCCGGAGGCATTATCTTTTTGATAGCAGGTAGTATATCCATGTATTTATATATAAGTTAATTGTAATTATGTCCCAAGAACAATCCAAGGATATTATTTGACATTATATACCACCAGAAGTATAATCTTTTAAATAAATAGTAACTTGCTTCATAGCATATACCTTGGGCTAAATATGAAGAGGGGGAGATTATATATGATTATTAGGAGAATGACAATTGATGATTATGATCAAATATATAACTTATGGTTAAACACGCCTGGAATGGGTTTGAATGATATTGATGACTCGAGGCAAGGGATTAATAAGTATCTACAACGTAATCCCAATACATGTTTTGTTGCAGAAAAAAACACAAAGCTTATTGGAGTAATAATGAGTGGACATGATGGAAGACGGGGGTATGTTCACCATACTGCTGTAGCTGTAGATGAACGAGGTGCAGGAGTTGGAACAGGTCTATTGGATGCGGCCTTGCAAGCCTTGAAAGAGGAAGGAATAAATAAAGTAGCTTTAGTTGTATTTTCTGACAATAAACTCGGGAATGACTTCTGGGAAAAGAGAGGATTTACAGTTCGGGAAGATTTGCTATATAGAAATAAGGAGCTTAATAAGCTTAAGAGGATGGACACATAATGAATAAGCCTAATAAAGAATAGATGGAATTATGAATTAAAAGCAGCTTGAAAATTTTGTATTTTTATGGTAGATTAGGGTCT
>JAAYRC010000266.1 GCA_012518975.1 Clostridiales bacterium | reverse complement strand
TTTTTACCCTATTATTTGCCACATATGATTTATGGTGAAGGAAATTTATCAAACACTATATATACATCAGTTATTTTTATGTTATTTGGGATAGCAATTCTAATATTTCAAATTGTAATAAAAAAGCAGCATATAATGGATGTATTAGTTTTGCTAGTCATGCTTATTAGTATTCCTGTTATTACACTTAGGTTTATAGAGTTTTCTAGTGTAACAGTATGGGCTTTTCCCATAATACTTATGGTTATTTCTCTAGTGTTTAATAGGACAATACCATTGATATTGATATCAGTAGTTGCAATAATAACTCAATTACTAATATGGATAAATTCGCCTAGCCATATTATTTATCTTGATGAATTTGATTTTTTAATAAGAATGGGAATATTTGTTATAGCCTTAATGATAGGCTTAATTGTTAATAAAATTTATATATCAAAGTTGAAGGAAACTGCCTATCAGAGTGATTTTAATAGAATGATATCAGAGATTTCTTTTGAATTTGTTGGAGTTAATAAAGAAAATTTTGATGACAAAGCAGATTTTTTATTAGAGAAGATAGGTGGATTTTTTCAAGCTAGTCATGCATATATATATTTATTTAATAATGATAGATATACCTTGACATATTCATATGAATGGCGGAATCAAGAAGTGGGATTTAAGAATGAGGTTAAGAAGGAAATTGCTTTATCAGATTTTCCTTGGTTAATGCATTATATTATCAATAACAAGCCATTTTGTATACCAGATATTAATAAATTGCCCATAAGTGCCAAAGCTGAAAAGGAATATTTAATAAAAAATAAAGTAAAATCTATTGTTACTATCCCTATTGAAGGAAATGGAGAAGTTCGTGGTTTTATAGGCATAGAGTCAATAGAAACCCACAGAGAGTGTTCAGATGCTCATATTAATCACATTCGAATTCTAGCCAACATGTTGGCAGATGGAATTACTAAGATAAAAGCAGAACATGAAATTGAATATATGGCCTATTATGATCACCTTACGGGCCTTCCTAATCGAACTCTTTTTTTAGATAGGTTAAACCAAGCCATAAATATGGCTAAGCGTAATGAGCATTTACTTGGTATTATTTTAATTGATTTAGATGGCTTCAAGGCTATAAATGATACTATGGGACATAGTGTAGGAGATACAATTCTTAAAGAGGTATCAAAAAGCTTAAAAGGATTTTTACGTAAAAGTGACACTATTGCACGTTTTGCTGGTGATGAATTTATTTTAATAGTAAACAATGCTTCTAATATAGAAGATATCAAAGAGGTAGCTGATAGGCTTTTTGAAAGGTTCAAAAAACCCTTTTATATAGGAAAACATGAATTGTTTATTACAGGTAGTGCAGGAATCTCAATATATCCTATTGATGGTGATGATACTGATGCCCTAGTAAAAAATGCAGATACTGCTATGTTCGAAGCAAAATCTATGGGTAAAAACCAGTATGTTTTGTGTACCCATGAGATGAAGGAGGATGTTAAGCAAAAGCTGATATTATCCAATAGTTTATATCGTGTTAAAGAACGTGGGGAATTATTTATACATTATCAACCTCTGATTAACTTGGATAAAGGCCAGATAACTGGTGTAGAAGCATTACTGCGTTGGAGGCACCCTGTATATGGGATGATTAGTCCCAATGTATTTATTCCATTGGCCGAGAAGATTGGCTTAATTAATACTATCGGTGAATGGGTACTAATGATGGCATGTACACAAAACAAACAATGGCAGGATATGGGGTATGGCCCCATTAGGATGGCAGTTAACATTTCAGCTGCACAATTTAAGAGTCCTCACATGGTAAGTACTGTGGAGCGGATTCTTAAGGAAACCAAATTAGATCCCAAGTACCTAGATCTAGAAATTACGGAGACCATAGCTATTAATGAAACAAATCAAGTTGTTGATGTCTTAGAGAAACTAAAGGAGTTAGGTGTAACTATTTCAATTGATGACTTTGGTACTGAATATTCATCCCTAAGCAGGTTGAAGCTACTTCCGATTGATCGTATCAAAATAGATATGCAATTTATAAGAAGTATAGAGGAAAGTGAAAAGGATAAGGCCATAACTGAGGTTATTATTAACCTTGCCAAAAGTCTTGGTTTGGGTGTTGTGGCTGAAGGGGTTGAAACGGCTAATCAGCTAGAGTTTCTTGAAATGAAAAAGTGTGATGAAGTACAGGGATACTACTATTATAGACCAGGACCTGTTGAAGATATAGAAGAATTATTAGGACATAAGCAGGGGCATAATAATTAGCTTGAATTGAATGATAAAAAATGCTATTGTCATATAGAATTATTTAGAGAGGGTATTCCTGGTTGTTACTGGGAGAATGGAGGATGTTAATGTTAGAAATACTAAAAGCTATCTTGCTTGGTATTGTAGAGGGAATTACAGAATGGCTTCCTATAAGTAGTACAGGTCATATGATTCTAGTAGAGGAGTTTGTTGAATTTAAAGCTACAAATGAATTTATGGAAATGTTTCGTGTGGTTATACAATTAGGGGCAATTTTGGCAGTTGTGTTACTGTATTTTCATAAATTGAATCCCTTCTCACCAAAGAAAACAAAACAGGAAAAGATGGATACTATGAGTATCTGGTATAAGGTTGTGATTGGAGTAATTCCTGCAGGGGTATTTGGTTTTCTGTTTGATGATTGGTTTGATGAACATTTTTATAATTATATAATGGTTGCAGTGATGCTAATTGTATATGGTGTATTATTTATAATGATTGAGAACAGGAACAAGGGTAGGCAGCCTAAAATTGCAAGCTTTAATGGACTTACCTATAGAACAGCCCTACTAATTGGTATGATTCAGATACTAGCTTTGGTCCCCGGAACATCTCGGTCTGGTGTAACAATATTAGGTGCTATATTACTTGGAACATCTAGGCATATAGCTGCTGAATACTCCTTTTTTCTTTCAATCCCAATCATGTTTGGTGCTAGCGCACTAAAGCTCATTAAGTTTGGTTTTGATTTTGAAAGCATAGAGATTGCGGTATTAATAACCGGTATGGTGGTTGCTTTTGTCGTATCACTTATAGCTATCAAATTTTTATTGGCCTATATCAAGAAAAATGATTTTAAGGCCTTTGGCTGGTATCGGATAGGATTAGGCATATTAGTCTTAGGATATTTTATAATAAGTAAATAAATCATTACATTAACAACCGGAATTCCATAGGGTCCCGGTTGTTGTTTTTTCTAGTGTTTGCTATAATTACTATGGTGATAAAGACATGATATAACAAGGATTTGTTACGGCATAAGTCTAGGAGGACATATATGGAAGAGCTAAGACAAAAAAGTATTCCACAGCGAAAGCTTTGGGCCCAATATGACGCCCTACAATTAGGGTCTGGTTGGGATGAAAAAGATATAACAAAACCACAGATATTAATAGAAGATGTATTTGGTGATAGCCATCCTGGAAGTGTACATCTTAACCAATTAACAAAACAAGCCAAATACGGTGTGTTTGAAAGCGGTGGCTATCCGGCCCATTTTCATGCTACAGATATATGTGATGGATGTGCACAGGGCCATGACGGAATGAATTATATCCTGGCTTCAAGAGAAGCAATATGTGATATGGTAGAGTTACATGGGTCTGTTACCCCATGGGATGGATTAATACTGACATCATCCTGTGATAAATCTATACCTGCCCATCTAAAGGCAGCAGCAAGACTTGATATACCCACTATATTTATACTTGGAGGAAGTATGAGGCCTAGCCCTTATATGGCCACTTCTATGATGGCAGGTGATATTTCACTTAGGCAAAAAAGGGATGGACAGATTAAGGAGGAAGAGGTAAGGGACTATAAAATATCTGCTTGCCCCTCTTATGGAGCTTGTGCATTTTTGGGAACTGCCAGTACCATGCAGTGTATGGCAGAGGCTCTAGGTATGGCTCTTCCAGGCTCTGCCTTGGTTCCTGCTACCATGAGGGATATCAGTCAGTTGTCAAGGAATGCTGGTAGACAGATAATGGACCTAGCAAAGATGAATATAACCGCAAGTATGATAATGACAAAGGAAGCATTTTATAATGCTTTTGTTATTCACAGTGCAATTGGAGGTTCAACAAATGCAATGCTTCATATGCCATCTATAGCAAGAGAGATGGGAATAATATTAGATCCACAGCAAATAGACGATATTAATCATAGGATTCCTCATCTTGTTAATGTAACTCCCAGTGGAGACTACCCTACTGAAGCTTTTTGGTTTGCAGGAGGGATACCCATGGTACAGTTATATCTAAAGGACTACCTTAATTTGGATGTACTTACTGTTACAGGTAAGACCCTAGGTCAGAACTTACAAGACCTTGAAAATGATAATTTCTTTGAGAGAAATCTTGGATATTTGGCTAACTATGGCCTAGAAAGAGAACAAGTAATCATACATCCTGACAATGCAAAGGACCTAGGATCAATCGCTGTACTTAAAGGGAATATAGCCCCAGAGGGATCTGTAGTAAAGTACTCGGCTTGTGATAAGAGTCTATACATACATAGGGGTCCAGCAAGGGTGTTTGATTCAGAAGAGGATGCCCATAGTGCAGTTGTAAATGATGAGATTAACCCAGGTGATGTCATAGTGATAAGGTATGAAGGGCCCAGAGGGTCTGGCATGCCAGAAATGTTCATGACAACAGAAGCTATAGTATGCGATCCTAAGCTTAACGGTAAAGTATCCTTAATAACTGATGGAAGATTTTCTGGGGCTACTAGGGGGGCGGCGATAGGACATGTATCACCGGAGGCAGCAGTCGGAGGACCCTTAGCCTATATTAGAGAGGGAGATATTATCGAATATGATATTCTAGCTAGAAAGATAAACTGTATTGGAACTGAAGCTGGGATAAGAGATATAGATGAGATTAATAAAATATTTAAAGAGAGAGCCAAGGAAGGTATAGTTCCAAGGCCAAATAGAAAAGGCATATTAAAACGCTATACCTCTCTTGCATTATCGGCTATGCAGGGGGCAGGCTATGAGTAAGATTATTATATTGACTTAAGTAAGTAATT
>JAAYRC010000060.1 GCA_012518975.1 Clostridiales bacterium | reverse complement strand
GCTACACATGAACCACCAAGTAGAATTGAGGTATCCCTAAGTACAGAAGGAACAATTCGAATATAACTATTCATCTTACTTTTTAAGGCTTTCTCAATCTGTAAAAGTAGATGGGGGAAGTGAATTGTAAAGGAGCTGTTTATTATAACAATCTCTGGATTATAGGCGTTTAATATATTATTAATTCCCACTGACATATATTTTACGAACTTATCCATAACCTGCTGGACTTCTTCATCATTTTCTTCATACATTTTCTTGAAGATATTAAAGTCTATTTCATCTATGCCCTTTAATTTCCCGAACTCTTGCAAAAGCACCCGCTCTGATACATATTGCTCTAAGCATCCAAGGTTTCCACAGGGGCACTTTCTACCATCTATCTCTACAATGGTATGGCCAAATTCACCGGCCCTTCCATTATATCCTGTATATAATTGATTATTAATTATTATACCTAGTCCAATACCAGAATGCACGCTTATATTTGCAATATTAGTATAGTCATATTGGAAGGTTTTTTCACCTATTGCTGATAAGTTAGCTTCGTTTTCCATATATACCGGGACACCAAAATGCTGTTCTAAACCTTCTGCAAGATTTGCCCCATCCAAATTGTAATAAGGTGCAAATAATACTTGGTTTTCAATAGTTACGCCATGTATTCCAAGAGTAATTCCAGCTAGTCCATAAGGAGAGTCAGTAGGAAGCTTCATAGATTCTATAAGATTGATAATATCATTTACCATATTAAAGGCGTTTCTTGGAGTTCTGATTTGCTTTAGGCTACAATCCTCTCCGGCTAAGTCGGAAACCAAAGCAGTTATAGCATCAACACCTAAATCAATGGATAAAACATAGGCTGCTTTTTTATTCAAACTTAGAAGTATGGGCTTTCTGCCTAAGCTTGTATCATCACTGCCAACCTCTATTACTAGCTTACGGTTAATCAATTCATGTACAATAGCTGATATAGTAGCCTTTGTAAGTCCTAGATGTTTTGCTATGGATGCCCTTGAAATGGATGCTTGATTGATAATAGTCTCTAATACCAGTTGGGTATTAATATCTCGTATAAGTTCTTTACTGCCTGTAACCATTTGTTTCACCTTTCGTTTGGATAATCTATTAATCATAGTATATCATAACTTTATATTACAAGCTTCTATATTGTGAAAATAAGCTTAAATATTCATGTAGACAATCTTATCATAGAAAATCATTTTTGCAAAGATTATTTACCATGTTTCACTTCTGCCTTGACATAAGTGAGCCATGTTGATATATTTAATTTAATATAGTTTAATCAACTAACAAGTATAGGTTGAGTATAATTACATAGGTTAAAAACCTTAACACAAGTACTGCTTATTAATATTTCATAGTATGAAAGGAGTAATACAGATGTTGTATATTGGTGTGGATTTAGGTACATCTTCCGTCAAGCTATTACTGATGGATGAGAATGGAAAAATTGAAAGTATTGTTGCTAGGGAGTACCCCATATATTACCCTCAGACTGGCTGGTCGGAGCAGAAGCCAGAGGATTGGTATGGTGCTCTAGTAGATGGTATTAAGGAGCTAACAAAGGATTGTAATAAAGATGAAATTGACGGTATCAGCTTCAGTGGACAGATGCATGGTATGGTAATCTTAGATGAGAATGACAAGGTTATTCGTCCAGCAATTCTTTGGAATGATGGCCGTACACAGGCGGAATGTGATTACTTAAATAATGAGATAGGAAGAGAAAAGATATCTAGCTATACAGCTAATATGGCACTGACAGGTTTTACCGCACCTAAGCTTCTGTGGGTAAGAAAGCATGAGCCTGAGAATTTTGCAAAGATAAAGAAGGTTATGTTACCTAAGGATTATGTTGCTTACATGCTTTCAGGAGTACATTGTACTGATGTTTCCGATGCATCTGGTATGCTACTTTTCGATGTTCAAAACAAATGTTGGTCTAAGGAAATGCTTGATATATGCGATTTAAAGGAAGAGCAAATGGCTAGGGTCTATGAGTCCTATGAGATAGTCGGTAATATCAGCCAGAAGGCATCCGAGGAGACAGGTCTTCCTACTAGTGTTAAGGTTATTGCTGGTGGTGGTGACCAGGCTGTGGCGTCAGTAGGAACTGGTACAGTAGGTAAGGGAAAATGTAATGTATCCCTAGGAACCTCTGGTGTAGTATTTATATCAGCACAGGAATTTGCAGTAGATGAAAACAATGCCCTACATGCATTTTGTCATGCTGATGGAAAATATCATTTCATGGGTGTTATGCTATCTGCAGGAGCTAGCAATACATGGTGGATGAATGACATATTAGGAACCAAGGATTATGTTAAAGAGGAGAAGAACATCACTAAGTTGGGTGAGAACAATACCTTCTTCCTACCATATCTAATGGGTGAAAGAACACCCCATAATAACCCTAATGCAAGAGGAACCTTTATAGGAATGACTATGGATACAAGTCGTGAAGAAATGACACAGGCTGTTCTTGAGGGTGTAGCATTCGCACTTCGTGATTCCTTTGAGATCGCCAAATCTCTAGGCGTTGAAGTAGAAAGAACTAGGATAAATGGTGGCGGAGCTAATAGTCCACTTTGGTGTAATATTGTGGCAAACATCCTGAATGTAAAGGTTGATAAGATTAACTCTAAGGAAGGTCCTGCTTTTGGTGCTGCCATTCTAGCAGCTGTTGGCTGTGGCAAGTACTCTAATGTTGAGGAAGCAACCGAGAAGCTTATTAAGGTTGTTGACACCATAGAACAGGATCCAGAGATTGTTGAGCTATATAATAAGAAGTACCAAGTGTTCAAAGACCTATATCCTAGCCTAAAAGATATGTTTGATAAGATGGTAAAATAGTTATTAATTAATTGAATTAGAATTATAAGGCATTCTAGCATAAATTGTGTAGAATGCCTTATTTTTTTGTTGGATAATTAATGAAATAATTTGAACCTTTTTCTTGTTCTTGTCGTCTAATATATGGTAGGATTGAATTATCCTAACATACTATCATAAAAAATCAATATAATTTATAAAGAGGCGATCTATATGAAGAAATTAATTTCATTATTTTTGACACTTGTAATTATTTCATTAACCACAGCGACTGCATTTGCGGATGAGAAATCTGTAAAGACTGAGGCTCACTTTAATTCATTCACAGGTATAGTAAAGGAAATCAGAAAGTCTGATTTGGAAAAGGGTACTAGCTATTTGCTTTTGGAGAATAAGGAGGGTATGGAGGCTAATCTTGTACTTACAAAAGATACATATTATATAAATGATGAGAAGATTAGCATAGGCTCACAGGTTACAGGATACTATGATGCAAATGCCATGATGATTATGATTTATCCACCTCAATATGTGGCGGTAGCTGTAATGGTATCAAATAGTAAGCAGAACATAAAGGTGGATTTGTTTAATAAAGAATTAGTAAGCGCAGATAATTCTCTCAAATTAAATGTCAGTAAAGATACCGAGATTGTCAATAAGGATGGAAAGAAGTTTAAGGGAGATATAAGTAACCGTAAGCTTGCTGTATTTTATGGGGCTTCAACAAGGAGCATACCTGCGCAGACTAATCCAGATAAAATAGTTGTGCTTTCGGATCCTTTAGTTCCAGATAATGATGGTAATTCCTATTATGCTTCATTTAAAGGCAAGGTCACTGAAATAACCAAGCCTAGCAAGGATAATAAACACCTAAATCAAGTGAAATTAGAAAGAGAGGATGGATTAGAAGCAATCTTTACAATATCTAAGGATACCTACAATACTAATAGTGAAAAAATAAAGCTTGGTTCAGTAGTCACAGGATATTATGATGCAAAGGTATATAGGATTTTGATTTATCCTGGACAATATGATGCAGAGGTATTAGATATTGAAAAACCAAATTATAATATTAAGGTGGATTACTTTGATGAGAAGCTTGTTAGTGCTGATAAGACTCTTAAGATAAAGATAGGTAAGGATACAGAACTAATATATATGGATGGGAGTAAGTATCATGGTAAGCCGGTAAAATCTAATCTTGTTGTTATATATGATGTATCCACTAAAAGCATACCAGCACAGACAGAGCCAATTAAAGTAGTTGTGCTTGAAAACAAGCATAAGAAGGATAAAGTTAAAGATGTTCCCGATTGGAAGAAAAAGTTTGATGATTGGAAGAAGGCAACCGATGAGCTTTATGACAATATAGACCAGATGCCAGAATATAAGGACGAGTTTTATAGATATTTATGGAAGCTTATTATTAAAAATGAAAAAGTATTTTATGAGTGGCTAAAGGCGGTAATTAAGTAAAGTTAAGTGTATAAAGATTAATCTAGCCTATAACACCCTATCATGTACTCATGATAGGGTGTGTTTTTGGTGCGCCCAGCATGGGCGCAATCTAGTGGGTTAAAGTCCCTAGTCTGCCCTAGTAGTGGGAAAGACATAGCCAATGGCAAGGGTGTCGCGAGCGATTGCGAATCTGAAGGAAGCCGGATGGCAAATCTCTGGTCTGACGAACAGAAATCACATCAGGCTACAGTTAAGGATAAGGCTGCCAAACAAGTCGAAGTCCAATAACTACTCGGAATTAACTGTAGTAAATATAAACGACTATAAAGCATGGGAATTCGCGAATACCCGAAAGG
>JAAYRC010000265.1 GCA_012518975.1 Clostridiales bacterium | reverse complement strand
TTCGACTTATAATGTCCTGAATTTATCAATTATGTTAATATTATTTTATAAAACAGAATTTACTCTTCACTAAAAGAGCGCCCTAAGAATCTAAGATGCCATAATACATCCCAATTATTCCTAGGGCGCTTGCCAAATATCTTCTTATTTTCATATGGGCAATACGTCTTGGCTGACAAGCGCTACTAAATAATATTAATATGCCCATGAACCTGAATACATCACTCTATAAATAGAACTTATTCATTAGTATAGATTAGTTAGAACATCATAAAGATAGTTTACAAACCAATAAAGTATAGAGGGCTTTTAGGTCCAATTATTTTACCAATCTTACCAATCTATAAGTTAATTAACTTCAGATAACTTATCTATAAGGTGCATTAAGACAATATAAGTTGTTCATCGGATAAGAAGGTCATTTGTGATATGTTATACTTATCCATAGTAAATCTCTGGTTAATTAACCAAATAAGTTACAGAATAATTTGCATGTCTCTTTTGATAAGGATGTGGGGTCAGGTTCAAATGGAATAACATCTATGCTTTTGTCTATTATTCTTGACAATTCCATTACTTCACTCTGATTTGAAAAGGGAATCATACAAATCCATTTCATACTCCCCCTAGTGTCAACTATAGTTTTAAAAAATTCTATGGTCTTGCTTTGATTCCAGATTGCACGATCAGCCACAACAATCTTATTGCTACATCTAATAAATTCATCTCTGGCATTAATAAAATCTATGCCAAAGTCCATTATACAACAATCATAATTAGAGTTTATGAGGTCAGGAATCTGGCTTTTTGTAACCTGTTTATAATAGGTTATTCCATCAAGACTAAAGGAATACTCATCCTCTTCATTCCATTCATAGGCCTCTTGCATTAAGGAAAAATCAAGGTGACTATTGCATTCTAGATAACTTGTTCTTAGTCCCTTTTCTCTACTAAAATAGTAGGCCAGTAGCATGCCTGTATATGTTACGCCAGCACCCCGATTAACACCTATTAATCCAATTGTTCTTTTTCCTCCACCAGCATGATTGCCTAATAGTCTTTTTAACAATATAGGCTTTCTCTTCAAACCATCACTCCCTTAACTTATGCAAAGACCTAGTAGATCACGAAAAAACTCTTGGCTGTTCTTATCCCTAGGTTTAGCGAATGGGTCTGGCTCATAAGGTATTCTTAGACAGTTTCTATCTACCATGCTTTTTATGGCTTTCATATACTGCCTACCATCTACAAAGTTAAACATAAATATAATATCTTTGTATTCCGATATCATAGTTAAGGCCTCCTCAGAGTATCCAAGCTCCCAATCTTTAGAGCCTAGGATAAGTATTTTGATTTTAGACTGTAAAAACTGGTCCTTATTCTCCAAACCTAAGCAGCCATAATCCCTTACTATAACATTATATTCAGTCAAATCCATCACCTGCTCATAGCCTGCACTAGCCATTTCAATACCCTTAATTCTCAATACATCCTGGTCCTTCTTAGTAAGATAATATCTATTTCTGATATTCCATAAGCATCTACTTCTATTATGCTCCAAGTATAAACAAGCCCTATCATGCCTATTAAAATAGCTACAAATTCTAAGGGACATATGAGTTGTACCAATTCTTGGCTGGCTTCCTGCTATTCCTATATCAATAGATGATTCTATTATTCCTTTATAGGTCTTTTTGTTTATGCTTGCTAATAAATCTTGTTCTAACTTTAATACTGAAGAATATCTTTGTGATGGATCATATTTGAGGCACTTGTTAATAATTCTTTTAAGTTTTTTATGCTTATTAGTTGTGTAATCAATATGGTCTATTTTTTCTCCAGGCCTACTAATAGACTTGCCTGTAACCATATAATATAAAAGCATCCCGATACCATATACATCACATCTTTCATCTATCCTATTCTTATAATATAACTCGGGTGCAGCATAACCTATGGTTCCATAAAACTCAAGATTATTTTCAACTTCATCACAAAATACTGCGCTTCCAAAATCAATAAGCTTTAGGGTGTCTTTGCTTATGATAATATTCTCAGGTTTAAGATCAATATATAATATGGGTCTTTTTTCAGAATGGAGATACTTGATTAAATCACAGAGTTGAAGGGCAAAATGGATTATAATATCTTCATTAAGATGATTTCTCTTTGAAACAAATTCGCTTAAGGTCTCTCCTTCAAGATATTGTTCAATAATATAGGAACCATCTTCATCTTCTTCAATATCATAAACTATAGGAATACATGAATGTTTTAGATCTTTTAAAATATGTGCTTCCTTGAGCTGCCGCTTGTATAAGGAATTGTGTTTGGAGATGTGTTTTATTGCCCGAAATGAATTAAGCTTGATATGTTGAGCTAGATAAACCTTGGCTGTGCCTCCTTGGCCAAGCAGTTTAATTAAACGGTACTTGTCGAACCATATTTCCTGTAACATTTACTCCTTTCCTATCAGCAAGCTATTACGATGAATCATCTGTATATATTATAACCATTTTATGGAATATCTGCAAGTGTTTATAACTACACAAAATTAGAAACTTTTTTAGAGATTTTGTACAATGTTACAAAATAGCTATTGTTTTAACTAATAGAGAGGCAGGTTAATTAATACAAATTTTACAACTTGGCGTATTGACTTTAAATCCTTTTTAACTTATACTCATTTTACACCAATGGTTGATTTAGTTGTAACTAAGAGATCAGTTCCTGCTAATTTTAGAAAGGGGTGTACTCTATGAAGATAGAAAAGATAAGTGACAACCAGATTAGATGTACCTTGAACAAGAGTGATTTGATAGACAGAGAATTGAAGATAAGCGAATTGGCCTATGGAACAGAAAAGGCAAAAGCACTTTTTCGCGATATGATACAACAGGCTTTTTATGAGTTTGGTTTTGAAGTAGATGATATTCCTTTAATGATTGAAGCTATTCCTGTATCTACAGAATGTTTGATTCTGGTTATTACTAAGGTTGAGGATCCTGATGAGCTAGATACTCGTTTTTCCAAATTCTCCTCCTTTAATACCCATGATTTATCTGATACATCTGATAACGACACATACGATGACGAAATCATTAATACCTATGAACAATTGGATGATTTTTCTGATGATAGTCAAGGCAGTTCCAATAAGCCCATTGACATCATTGAATCTGACTCTAATTACAAACCAGGTGTTCATATATCCGCTAATTTAACTAAGATTTATTCTTTCCAATCTCTTAGTGAGGTTACACAACTAGGCAGTATACTACTTGGTATTTATACCGGAAGTAATACACTTTATAAGGATACTATAACTGCAACCTATTACTTAGTTATTAGTATCTCAGACCACACACCAGAAGAATTCAACAAAATCAACAACATAATCTCAGAGTACGGTAAACCGGAGCGCACTAATTATGCCTCCAAGGACTATTATGACGAGCATTATGAAATCATAGTTAAAGATCAAGCGTTACAAATCCTGTCTGTCATGTAATGGGTTACTTAACCCAAAAGTATTAAGAGGGTAAAGGTTTATACATGTAATATAAACCTTTACCCTCTTTTTAAATACTTACTCACCAATCGTAGCAACAATCCTATCCATTAAATCATCTGGATCTAGCCCATGAACCATAGCAGCCTCCTCTAATGTCTCTGACTGCGCAGAAGGGCATCCAAGACAGTGCATACCAATGTCCATCAATACTGGAATAATATTCTGATCTGTAGCAATTGCCTGTGCAATTGTCATGTCCTTAGTAATGTTTGCCATATATTTACCTCCTTAAATTGCATTTACCTTTCAAATGAATTATAAACATTATTTGGCCTTAATAATGTAGCCTAGGCAACATTATATTCCATTCAACTTATAAGGTCAAGAAATAATATATCCTATATTGTGTTTTTTTACTTGCATATTTTATACCCATATATTAAAATAATACTGATTGTTATTACAAAGGAGGTTATATTACTATGGCACATACAATAAATAGTGACTGCATTAGTTGTGGAGCTTGTGCAGATGAATGCCCCACAAATGCAATTTCTGAAGCTGCTACTCAGTACGAGATTGACGCTGATACATGTATAGACTGCGCAGCGTGTGTAGAAATTTGCCCTACTGGTTCAATTTCAGGTTAATTTAATAGTTTCTACATATACACACAGAAGAGAGTTGGCTTTCCTTAAACATAGTTTAGGCTAAGCTATACCCTCTTCTTTTTTGTATTAGAAAATTACAATAAATATTGTTTCACTAATGATTATATATATACATTATTTTTCTTAAAAAACTTAGACTTTTTTCTTCTACTTTCATATGAAGCTGCTGCATGCATCCTGCTTCTCTGATAATCTCTTAAAGTAGCATCAAACTTTTTATAGCGCTCCTCTTCCCTCTCTTCTTGAAGACGCATTAAAAAGTTCATTTCCTTTACAACAGAATCTGTTACACTTGTACTTATATTCTCTGACAAGTCTTTGTTGTTATCCTGTAATGCAGACCTAATTATTTGATTCATTAATTCCTTAAACTGTTTCATTTTATCCTGAGCACCAGGCTCTATTTCATGCTTCTTTTCACTTGTAATCAGGCTTGTCCCCTCCTCTTGGTCTTCTAAAACATTTTCCTCATTCTCCCACATTTCTATCACCTTCCCATTTAGTTCATCCTTTAGCTTTACCATAGTCTGATTATCTAGAGACTCTAGTTGACTCAAATTAGGTAAAAGCATCCTTATCGCCTTCAACTGAAAGCCCTGGTCTTTAAGCTGCTTTATTGTCTTTAGCAATTTTATATCGGTATCCTTATAATACCGATGTCCCATTTCATTTCTCTCAATGGTAAGCTCAAGCTCTTCCTCCCAATATCGTAGTGTATGTGATTCTACTCCAACATTTTTTGAAGCCTCCGAAATCATATACCTAACATCTTCCATCGATTATCCTCCATATTGCAATTAGCCTTTGTTTATGTAAATATTTTCTATTTTTTATATTGTAACATAGGGCACTTAAATTGCAAGGTTTTTCCCATGTATTTACAGTTAAACTTATCGACATAAAAAGGAGACACTTAACTAAAGTCTCTCCTTTTCCACACAATATTCTAATATTAATTACATTTCTACTTCAACAAATGCCACATTCTAAGATTGCATAACTTTATTACTATCATCTTTATTTAAAACCTAGAATATAATATAGCTTATGACATTCTATTTTCAAGATTTGCAAACTTGGTAAACTGTGACAACCAAGCCAACTTAATAGTTCCAGTAGGACCATTACGTTGCTTTCCTATGATAATCTCAGTAACACCTGGCTCCTCTGAATCTAAATTGTAATAGTCATCGCGATAAATAAACATTACTACGTCGGCATCCTGCTCTATAGCCCCAGATTCTCTTAGGTCAGATAGCATAGGTCTTTTATCAGGTCGTTGCTCCACAGCACGGCTTAGCTGAGATAAAGCAATAACCGGTACATTAATTTCTCTTGCTAAGGACTTCAACCCCCTAGATATCTCGGATATCTCCTGTTGCCTAGATTCTGATTTTCTACTTCCTGACATAAGTTGAAGATAGTCTATAATAATAAGTCCAAGATTTTTCTCTAACTTTAACTTTCTGCATTTGGACCTTAACTCACTGACTGATATAGAGGATGTATCATCAATAATAAGATTTGAATTACCTAATATTCTGGCACTCTCCATAAGGTTTGTCCATTCATCTGCAGATAAATTACCAGTCCTTATATTTTGAGAGTCCACCCTTGAGTTCATTGCAAGCATACGCTTAGCTAATTGATCCTGGGACATTTCCAAACTAAAAATAGCAGTGGTTATATTTGATCTCAATGCTACATACTCCGCTATGTTAAGTGCAAATGCTGTTTTACCCATAGATGGTCTTGCCGCTATCAAGATTAAATCAGATGGCTGTAGACCTGCTGTCTTATAATCCAAGTCATAAAAGCCTGTAGCCACACCAGTTACACTACCTTTATTCTTTGAGGCCGCCTCAATACTATCAATTGAACGAAGTACTATCTCTTTAATATCGGTAAATTCCTTGGAACCACGATTCTGGGAAATACTAAAGACCTGTTTTTCTAAGTTCTCCAGAATGACATCTAATTTCTCCTTATCTAGATAGCAATCATTAGCTGTCTCTTCTGCTACCTTTATTAGCTTTCTGAGTACAGCCTTGTCTCTAACAATCTGAACGTAGTACTTCACATTAGCCGAGGTGGGTACCGAGGAAACCAAATCACTTATATACTCCAAGCTACTTAACTGAGCTGGGACATCCTTCTCCTTGAGTAGGTTTTGCAAGGTAACTAAATCAACGGGTTTTCCTTCGTTATTTAATTCTATCATGGTATCAAAAAGTATACCAAGCTGCCTATCATAAAAGTCACTGCTATCTATTAATTCTGAAGCCATTAGGATAGCATCCTTGTCCATAATCATGGAGCCAATTACAGACCGCTCAGCCTCCATACTATGGGGAAGTATCTTTTTTATAAAAGCTTCATCCATTGTAATTCCCCCTCTATGCCTATTACTTAGACAGCTTCTACAACGACCTTTATATTAGCTGTAATCTCAGGGTGTAGTTTTACACCAACTGTATAGCTACCTACATTTTTGATTGGGTCTGAAAGCTGTATCTTCTTTCTATCTATATCTATACCTGCTTGCTCTTTTAATGATGTTGCAATTTCCTTTGTTGAGATTGATCCAAAGGTCCTACCACCTTCACCAGCCTTAATCTGTAGTTTAACAGTAGATGCTTCCAGCTTCTTTCCTAGTTCTCTAGCTTGATCTAAAATCTCTTTATTTCTTCTATCCTCAGCATCCTTCTGAAGCTTTAGTTCATGCAAACTCTGCTTTGTTGCCTCTACACCAAGCTTCTTTGGTAAGATGAAATTTCTAGCATATCCATCACTAACCTTGACAACATCACCTTTCTTACCTAGGCTTTTTACATCCTTCAATAAAATAACTTCCATCTAGCTAACTCCTCTCTATATTAAATCATCAACTTAGATAATCAACTAAATTTCGCCCTCTACTACCATTGTTTCAAGTGTGTTTTTAAGCTTTATAATTGCTTCCTCAATTGTATAGCCCTCCAACTGACTACCTGCTACACTTAAATGGCCTCCACCACCTAATTTCTCCATAATAACCTGCACATTTACTTCATCGATTGACCTTGCACTAATATATATCTTCTTGTTAAATTCTGTAAGCACAAAGGACGCTTTCATATCTGCTATATTTAATAATTCATTGGCAACCTGGGCTCCCAGTATAGTAGGGCTGTCCACATCAGCACTAGCACATACAGCTATGGCATAGTATTCCAAAAACACCTCTGTGCTACTGATAGCATCAGCTTTTATCTTAAATTCATCAAAATCACTTCTAAAGTATTTTCGTAATCTTGTAACATCAGCACCATTTCTTCTTAGGTAGGCTGCTGCTTCAAACGTTCTAACGCCAGCCTTGGTCAAGAAATTATTAGTATCAATCATTATACCTGCATAAAGAGCATCAGCCTCCATGGGACGCAGCTTTAAATCTCCTCCGATATACTGCAATATTTCAGCTATCATTTCACAGGTTGATGATGCATAAGGCTCTATATATGAAAGAGCAGCGTTTTCAATCGCCTCATTCGTCTGTCTATGGTGGTCAAAAATAATAACAGTTCTCGCATAATCAAGTAGGTCTTTACATTCCAATAAGCTGGGACGATTAACATCAACTATTACTAACAATGTATTGACATCAACAAGCTCTTTTGCCTGATCATTTTTAAGAAATAAATCTTCCTCATAATCTGAACTTTCAATAAACCTACTAATTATAGGTCGTAAAGAAGTTGTTATTTCATTTATTACTATATGGACCTTCTTATTAAATGTCTTTCCTATCCTATAAACTCCTATGGCTGCTCCAAAGGAATCCACATCTCCAATGGCGTGACCCATGACGACAATCTTATCTTTGCCCTCAACAAACTCCCTAAAAGCATGAGCTTTAACTCTAGCCTTTACTCTTGTATTCTTTTCTACCTGTATGCTCTTTCCTCCATAATAGGAGATTTTATCCCTGTCTTTTATAACAGCTTGATCCCCACCTCGGCCCAATGCCAAATCAATAGCCGCCCTAGCGTAGTCGTAGCCAGTTAAATAGTTGTCAGCATTAACTCCCAGACCTATACTTATAGTTACCGCCATCTCATTTCCTATATTTACATTTCTAACCTCCTCCAATATGGAGAATTTATTACTCTGTAAAACGGAAAGATATTTGTATTGAAATATGAATACGAATTTATCCTTTTCCAGCTTTTTTATTATGGCATCTATGCCTTGCATGTACTTATTTATCTTTCGATCAACCAAAGCGGTAAGTAAAGATCGTCTTACTTCATCAATACTGTCAAGCGCCTCATCATAATTATCTATATATAATAATCCTACTACCAGCTTCTGTTCCCTATTTTCTTTTTTTAGGACAATATTATCTGTCTCATCAAATAAATACACCGCAATTAAGGCGTTCTCTGATTCCCATATCTTGTCCGATTCGTAAAAGGTCCAGTTGGCATCTTCTTCAAAATGTGGAGATATAATTTTGCGCAAAACCAGGCGATAATTTCGATCGTTTAGTTCTATATGGAGAACACCATCAAGCTCTACCTTAGGCAAACTTTCCTGAGTAATGTCAGGGATGACATTTGTAATAGATCGGCCAATTATCTTCTTCCCCTTAAGCAAATCCATAAATTCGTTGTTACCCCATAGAAGTGTTGTCTCTACATCAATTAGTGCGTAGGGAATTACCATTTCCTTTAGGAGATATTTTTGTACCTGAGCAAAATCCATTGCATAACGGACCAGCACAGTTATCAGCTTTCTCCTATTAAAATAGAATATAGCTAATGCAAATAAAAAATAGACTAGAACAAAAGCAGACATAACATATCCAGCTTCTTTGTCAATTGTATATATGCTAAGGTTCATGATTAGCAAGAGCACTGTCAGATAAATAGGCCACATAAGATATGCCCTAAGTGCACTGGTTAGTCTTAATTTTTTACCCATCTTATACTCCTCTTAGCTTCCCCATTTACTAAAGCTTATAGAATATCTTCCACTCATCAAAGGAAAGTAACTATATATTACAGCTCATACTCTTGCACATTATAACATTAAATGCCGACTATTTAAAGTTATAATTTCAAAATTATAGTATGAAGCCTGAATAATATTTATAGTTTATATAATAGGATGAACTTTCTTATTACATAAAAAAGCCCTTGTAATAGTGCAAGGACTTTTTTCTTAA
>JAAYRC010000059.1 GCA_012518975.1 Clostridiales bacterium | reverse complement strand
TTTATAATTATTATTTAAAATCCGAGAAAGATATTTCCATAAACACTTAACCCTTGGCTGTTCTAATTTTTCTACAATATCTTTTGCAGCTTATCACTATGTTCCATAACTATCTTCTTCAATAATTCAATATCCACTTTCATATTCTCAGTTTCCATCAAGGCCTTCTCGTAACGTTTAGCAGCAGGAAGGTAATTTTCAGCAAGTAATTTAATATCTGGTCTGATTTCATTCTCTAAAATTACACTTACTTTATTAAAGCCATGATTCATATCAGCTTCTATTTTACTTACTTTAATAAAACCGTGATTCATATCGGCTTCTATTTTACTTACTTTATCAAAACCGTGATTCATATCAGCTTCTATTTTACTTACTTTATCAAAACCATGATTCAAATCAGCTTCTATTTTACTTACTTTATCAAAACCGTGATTCATATCGGCTTCTATTTTACTTACTTTATCAAAACCATGATTCATATCAGTTTCTATTTTACTTACTTTATCAAAACCGTGATTCATATCAGCTTCTATTTTACCTATTTTTTCATTTAATGGCTTTAATTTATTATCAATCATTTCAGACAAAGCTAACAGTAATTCATTATCACTCAAAACCACGCCCCCCCTTTACTTTCAATAAAACAATTGTAGCATAAATTTGAGTAAAAAGTCTAGGTGATATTATAGCTTTTTACTGTTTTTAACACATAGAAATACTTGGTTTTTTAAGATTTAGATTATTGATAAGCTCAATGAACTACCACATCATCTCTATTTATAAACCTATTACTATTATTACTTCTTTTATAGTTGTTTTATCTCATATAACTTCGCTCCATGGGCTAAGACTCTTATATTAAGACTATTCTCATGCCCTTCCAAGCTCTCACCACTCCACAGTTCTTCAAGCCTATAGCCCTGAAAACTCTCTAGTCCAATCTCATCAGCAATTATTCTAATCTCACTCTCTTCATCACTAAGGTTAGGAGTATTTATCCTCCATGGTTCTCTCATAAGCATCTATTTTATCTTCCTTCAACAAGGTAAGTCCAATATCATCTAAGCCATTAAGAAGCTTATGTTTATGAAATGGACTGATATCAAAGGAAGTGGTAAATCCTTGATTGTCATTGATTGTTTGGTTTTCTAAGTCTATTGTTAGGCTATATCCCGATATATTTTCAGTATTCTCAAACAAAACATCCATTATCTTATTGTCGAGTTTGATTGGTAATATAGCATTGTTGAAGCAGTTGTTAAAGAATATATCAGCATAGCTAGGAGCAATAATCACCTTGAAACCATAATCAGCCAAGGCCCAAGGGGCGTGCTCTCTGGAAGACCCACATCCGAAATTTGCTCTGGCAATAAGGATAGATACATCCTGGTAGCGCTCTTGATTAAAGACCGATTCCTTGATAGGATTATCATTTTCATCATATCTAAATTCATAAAATAAATATTTACCAAAGCCAGTACGCTCTATTCTCTTTAAAAATTGCTTGGGAATAATGGCATCAGTATCAACATTGGTACGATCCATAGGCATAACAAGTCCTGTAAATTTCTCAAAAGGCTTCATGATTTACCCCTCCTTCTTATCCAGTAAGCTAATGTCTCGAACATCAATAAAGTGACCAGCAATAGCAGCTGCAGATGCCATGGCTGGGGATACAAGATGGGTTCGTCCTCCCCGTCCTTGACGTCCTTCAAAATTACGATTTGAAGTAGATGCACATCTTTCTTTGGGCTGCAGATAATCTGGATTCATAGCAAGACACATACTGCAACCAGATTCCCGCCATTCAAAGCCTGCATCAATAAAGATTTTGTCCAAGCCTTCCCTTTCAGCAAGCTTTTTTACTTGCTGAGATCCTGGTACCACCAAGGCAACAATGCCTTTTTTTACCTTACGTCCCTTGGCCACTTCGGCAGCAGCTCGTAAATCTTCGATTCTAGCATTGGTGCAAGAACCGATAAAGACTACATCTATAGGAATTTCATTTATAGGTGTTCCTGGCTCTAATCCCATATATTCAAGGGCTTTTTTGCAAGCATTTTGTTCATCTGGATCATCAAAATCAGAAGGCGAAGGAACAAAACCACTTATACTTGCTCCCATACCAGGGGAAGTTCCCCATGTTACTTGTGGTTCAAGAGTGCTAAGGTCAAATTCTACATGAGCATCATATTTAGCACCAGGATCGCTAGCTAATTTTTTCCACCGCTCAACTGCCCTATTAAAATCCTCTCCCTGAGGAGCGTATTTTCTTCCCTTTAGGTAGTCAAAGGTCACTTGATCTGGGGCAACTAGGCCGGCTCTAGCCCCTGCTTCAATAGCCATATTACAGATTGTTAGCCTTTCCTCCATGGAGGTTTTCTTGATAGCATCACCTGTAAATTCCATAACATAGCCTGTAGCAAAGTCTGTTCCATACTTACTTATAAGACCCAATATAATATCTTTGGCAGACACACCCCGGGGCAGATCACCCTTAAGGGCTACATTCATTGTCTTTGATTTGCTTTGGTGAAGACATTGTGTTGACAAGACATGCTCCACTTCACTGGTGCCTATACCAAATGCAAGAGCCCCAAAAGCACCATGGGTAGCAGTATGGCTATCACCACATACAATAGTTTTACCTGGTAAGGTTAGCCCCAGTTCAGGGCCAATGACATGGACTATTCCTTGATATGGGCTATCTAGGCCAAATAATGTTATACCGAACTCTTTACAATTTGCTTCTAAGGTTTCAATTTGTTTTCTGGAAATAGAATCTTTAATATTGTGACGATCAATGGTCGGTACATTGTGATCTATAGTAGCAAAAGTCAGATCAGGTCGCCTGACCTTTCTATCTGCCAGCCTAAGTCCTTCAAACGCCTGTGGAGATGTCACCTCATGAACTAGATGAAGATCAATATATATAATAGCTGGTTTGTTTTCTTCTTGGTCCACAATGTGCAAGTCCCATATTTTCTCGTAAAGTGTTTTTGACATAATACCACTCCCCTTCTTCAATCTCATTATAACTTGATGCTTTCTATTTTAATCTATTGTTGTTTTAAATACAACAGACTTGGTGTTCTCTTATTATTATTTTATTTTTCTACAAAAATTTTACGCTAACATCCTTCAATACCTACTTCAATTAATATAGATACAATGAGCTACTATGCATGAGTCTTCGACCACATTTATCCAAACTAAAGTTATTTAAAAACATTATTATTGTATTATGAACATACTATTATATTTTGGATTTTATATGACCGATATATAATTCTATATCGATTGGTATAAAATCACTACCATACACAGTAAAAGATCCATATAGCTTGCCTTCTTCAATCTCTTTTATAGTGCCTTCACTTAGTATAACAACAAGCTTTTTTATTAATGCCTTCTTTTTCTTTCATAATCCTTGTCTTTAAAACAATTCATCTCAAATGTATGAACGAAAAGACGGCTCTGCTACATTCATTATTCCTAGCTTCTGCTAATGTGCCAACAACTGCGTATAATAATTGATACTATAAGTCTAAAATTTCTTTTTTCCGGGTCAATAAATATCGCCCTTTCAAGTCCAATAATTCTATCAGGTAAATTAATAGATACACCTTCTTGCCTAATCCTTACTGCTTTATCATAAATTGCTTTTACTGTACCATTACCAAAACCTTCATTTACCTTGGCCTCTACGGCAATACATACTTTATCAACACCACTTTGTCCAATTGCTACTAAATCGTGTACTTTTCTTTTGCTATATGAGTCAAATTTGTTGGCTTATATCTAAACCCTTACATATAATCATTTCGTATCCCCCATTTCTCATTTTATTTTACATATCCAGTATTACTATTATATCAAATCTTCATCCCTCATAGAGCCATCCTTCTCCCATTATTCTTCACGTTTTGCATCATGAACATATGACCATATCAAAATAATAGTAAATGTAATATACCCATTCCATCTTTCATAAAATAGACTTGATATAATCATAGCTATTGCATACAGAATTAATCGTGTGAATTTACTAGCTTTATAATTAGAAAACTCCTGCGGAGTCATATTATATGGTTCACAATATCTATTCTCATTCTTATTATCCTTATTGCCCATAATTACCCCCTTCTTAATAATTGTCCTTAATCTTCTTAGTAGATAAGCCTCTCTTTTACCAGATTATTTAATCATGCATAATAATCACAGGCCTCTTTACTCTCTACTCTTTCAATATTTCTAAAATCCGTTGGACTATAACCTCTAACAATACAAGCCTTGCTTTTGGGTAATATTGGATTTTCAATATTGCCATACACTCTTTTTATCTTCAGTAATGTCATATCCGAATGATGAACCATCATTAACATGATACACTTTTAATCCATTGCTTTTCATATACCTTCCTCGCTTTCTTATAAAATTTTATAAATCAACTTTTAATCGATAATACTATAACTCCAAATATCAATTCCACTATATCACAGTAGGTAGTCATCCTATGTCCGTATTGTGATAAATATTTATAAAAGGACTGGTTATATAACAACCAATCCTAATAAAAGTACTTATATTATGCTTATGTAAAGTTCAAATCTCAGTAAATCTGCAAATGTTTTAATTGTATGTTTTGCAAGTACTAATTTTTTATATATCATCAATATAAAGGAATCCCACCCCAACTATTGACATAGAGCCAAAAATATTTTTATTTTTTACTATTCTACTTTACAGATAGTAGATCAGCATCAAGGCCTTTCCTTATTTGGTATTTATTTCTAAGTATTGTGTTTTATTCTCCTATAATCTTTCATGTATTCTATCTTACTTCTTATGTTGCCTTCCCGTATGATCAATAGTAAATTCTCCTCTATGTATCAATTGAGATATTGGAACTAACTCATAGCCCTTTTCCTTAAGGCCAAGAATAACCCTCTCCAGAGCCTCAGGTGTATACTTGGCACCATTATGCATTAGAATAATAGAACCATTGCCCAGATTCTTGTGTTCAGTACATTTCTTGACTATACTATCTGCCCCATAGTCCTTCCAGTCTAGGGAATCCACATCCCACTGTACCGTA
>JAAYRC010000014.1 GCA_012518975.1 Clostridiales bacterium | reverse complement strand
TTTTCTCCTCTAGCAGGAGTAGAGAAGCTATCATATGCTTGGTCATTAGCAAAGGTCTTATCCAATAAAAGAAAGGTTCTTTTTGTATCCTTTGACCTATTACCAACAGCTTTTATGATAAAAGACGAGAATATGGGACGGCTTATGTCTGAATTTCTATATTATCTAAAGGAATCTAGGACCGACCAAGGTTCAAAACTAAAATCCTATCTTAAATATTCTGAAAAACTATCCTATCTCTCTGGTATAAACCATGGTTTTGATTTGCTTTCATTAGACAAGGGGGATATAGGGAGCTTTATAGATGCTATCAAAAATTATATGGATTACGACCTAGTTATCTACTATCTTGGGATATATACTGAGGCTTCTATGGAGATTTTAAGACTTAGTAATGGGGTCTATATAACCATCTGTGACACCCCTTACGAGAATCTTTTGGTCAAAGAGTGGGAAAGGCAGATGGAGCTTACAGGGGTTAATATAAAAGAATTGGGCTATAAATACATTAAACTTCCTACTGGTGATAGATTGGCAGGGCCTGACCTTTTGCCAGAAAAGATAATGTTAGAATTAGGACCTATAGTAGAAGAATTGGCACAACAAATCTTATATAGATAATAAAGTAAATAACGTTTCGCAATTACCTAAGTTAATAAAATAGGATGAAAGGAGTAAGTATGGGCTGGCTAAAAGAGAAGTTACAGCAAGAGGTTCTTGATAGTATAGATTTAACTACAGAGATATCGGATAATGATTTGCTTTGTGTAATAGACGACATCTTGGTTGTAAAAAGCAAAGAAAATTATATAAGTATGCAAGAAAAACGAAGGCTACGAAGAGATATTTTCAATTCAATCCGTAAGTTGGACCTTCTTCAGGATATGATTGATGATCCAAGCATTACAGAAATTATGGTTAATGGTAGAAAGGATATTTTTATAGAGAAAGATGGTATGATAACTCGCGCAGATAAATGTTTTGAATCTGAGGAAAAGCTAGAGGATGTAGTTCAGCAGATTGTGTCTCAATCTAACCGTATAGTAAATGCTTCTAGCCCTATTGTAGATGCTAGGTTGCCAGATGGGTCAAGGGTTAATATAGTGCTCCCTCCCGTTGCATTAGATGGCCCTGTGATTACTATTAGGAGATTTCCAGAAAATCCAATTACCATAGAAGAGCTGGTTGAATATAAATCAATAAGCTTGGAGGTGGCTAAGTTTTTAGAGAAGTTAGTAATTGCAAGATACAATATATTTATAAGCGGTGGGACTGGCTCTGGAAAAACCACATTTCTAAATGTCTTATCCAACTATATCCCGAATAGTGAGCGTATAATAACAATTGAGGATTCAGCGGAGCTACAGCTTAGGGGTATTTCTAATCTGGTTCGTATGGAGGTCAGAAACGGGAATACAGAGGGAAGTAATCAGATTTCTATAAGAGATTTGATTAAGACATCTCTTAGGATGCGGCCAGATCGGATTATTGTGGGTGAGGTAAGAGATGAAGCTGCTATAGATATGCTACAAGCTCTGAACACAGGTCATGATGGTTCTCTTTCTACAGGACATGCTAATTCACCTAAAGATATGCTTAGTAGGCTAGAAGCGCTTGTTCTTATGGGGGCAGATATTCCTTTAATGGCCGTAAGAAAACAGATAGCCTCTGCTATTGATATAATTGTACATTTAGGAAGATTAAGAGATAAGTCTAGAAAGGTACTAGAGGTATCCGAGGTACTGGACATAGAAAATCAAGAAATCACCCTAAATCCTCTTTACAGGTTTGTAGAAAAGAGTGAGGAAAAGGGGAAGATAGTTGGCCAACTTGAGAAGGTAGGTAATCTTATATATACAGAAAAACTTGACCGGGCTGGAATAAAGATTTGATAAAGCAGACCTAGAGTCTATAGAAAAAGAAGGTGATTGGTTGGTTGATAACTATGATAGTTACCAGTTTTCAATACAAGAAAAGCTAAGATATTTACTTGAAGGATTTATAGTGATAGTGGTGTTAGGAGGTCTCTTCTATAAAAGCATATTAGCTATCATATTACTCAGTCCCCTTGTATTAGTATACTACAATAAAAAAAGAAAGGACCTGGTGGAAAAAAGAAGGTGGCGGCTAAATCTTGAATTTCGAGATGGGATTAATAGCTTATCTGCAGCCTTAAGCGCTGGTTATAGTGCTGAACATGCATTTATAGAGGCAATAAAGGATTTAAAACGAATGTATCCCCAGGGAGCTATGATTATTGAAGAGTTTACCTACTTAGTCAATCTTACACAGATGAATGTTTCAGTGGAAAAGGCCTTAAGTAACTTTGGGATACGCAGTGGCATAGAGGATATAATTAATTTTGCCGAGGTTTTTTCCACAGCCAAACGAACTGGAGGTGATATAATCAAGATAATTAAAACAAGCGGAAGCATTATCAGCGATAAGCTGGAGGTTAAACGAGATATTATTACTATGATTTCAGCAAAAAAATTTGAAGCAACCATAATGAAGGTTGTACCAGTTTGTATTCTATCCTACTTATCTATTTCTTCTCCTGGGTTTTTAAACCCATTATATCATAATATATTTGGCATTCTAGTAATGACAATTCTATTAATAATCTATCTATTCACCTATCGAGTTATCGATAAAATCATAAATATTGAATTATAAGGAATAAAAACATGGTATTTATAAGTCTTACTACAGCAATAGCTATACTTATTTTTGTATTGATTCTTTTCTTGAGATCCCTAAGCTATAAGGATCTTATTCCAAGGGATATAGATAAAAAAACACATAAGCTTTATTTTTTGTATCCAATGGTTGGACTCTTTTTAGAGAAGACGGGACTAGAAAAAAGA
>JAAYRC010000264.1 GCA_012518975.1 Clostridiales bacterium | reverse complement strand
TTTGACGTTAGCGTACAGCAGATTAGGCAATGGATTCGTGAGGAGAGACTCTCCTTTGCGGAGGATTCTATGATTGGAATTGATTGTGAAAGCTGTGGCGTTACAATAAAGACGGGACGCTTTTGTAAATCCTGCAAGGACAATCTTGCAAAAGGATTTCAAAATGTGTATCAAAAGCCTGAACAAAAGCAAAAGCCTGCTGATAAACGGGAAAGTGCTAGAATGCGTTTTCTGGACTCAGACTAGATAAGGTCAAAAAAAGTCCCCCAAATTTTCATTTGGGGGATTTCTGTTTACTTTTATTAATTTATTTTTTTAAGCTAATACCATCTTCTAATATGGTGATGGAGCCATCCTTGTATAATCTGCCGAGAGCTCTCTTAAAAGCGTTCTTACTAATCATAAACTTGGTTTGAATCTCTTTGGCATCAGACTTATCATGGTATGGAAGAAAACCACCAGCTTCCTTAAGTTCATTTAGAATTAAATCTGCATCAGAATCTATCTGAAGGTGAGATTTTTCTCTTAGACTTAAGGTTAACTTGCCATCTTTTCTAACTTCAACTACTCTTGCGGTTATTGTATTACCAATATTAAGTGGTTTAAAAATTTCCTTATTAGGTATCAAGGCTGAATAAAGATTATCTACTGCAACAAAGGCACCAAAAGCATCAATTATATCATAGATAACTCCTGTTACCAGGTCTTCTTTTTGGTATTTGCTATCTGCTAGAAGATAATCATAAACTTTCATAGTGGCACATAGGCGGTTGCTTTTGTCTACATATAAGGAGACTAGAACCGAATCTCCTTCCTCAACCGTATAGGTTTGCTCTTTGAAAGGTAGTAGTAGGTCTTTCATAAGTCCCCAATCTAAGAAGGCACCTATATTAGTGACTTCTTTCACTTTAAGTGTAGCCAGTCCTCCAAGAGTAAGGGGCACGGAGGAAGTGGTAGCAATTTCTCGATCTTCCGAATCCTTATAGATAAAGACATTAATCTTATCATTAAGTTTGGTATCTTCTCCTGCTTCCTTTATAGGGAGAAGGACTCTTTGATTATTATCGCTGCCTGGTTTAGATAGATAAAATCCAAAGTCTGTTTTTTTAATAACCTCAAGTGTTTGATATTTTCCTAATTCTATCATGTTATTCCTTTCTATGCGAATTCGACAATTGAAAAGGGTTTTCCTTCTACGCTGTCTAATACTATGCAATATTTGTTGTCCTCTGTATTAACTCTAGGAAGTATGATGTCGTCTAAAAGAGCCTGTTTTTTGTATTCAACTCTCATCTTAGTATATATAAAATCATCAGGAAGAAATTCTTCTGCCATTTTAATGTATTGCCCATTGTTTACGTGGTTATACGAATCTATATTAGATTTTTTAACCTGAAATGGAGGGTAGGATGTAAGGTCATCTGGTATTGGAATCTTTCTATCTAAGTGCTCCATTTCGTAAGGGGGCTCAAGCTTATAGCCTGCGTTGTCATCGGGAACCCTTGTAGGGCATTGTTTCAAAGCATCAATATAAATCCAAATGGAATCAGCTACACTAAGAACTTGCCCGTGTTTGTCCTTCATAATAAAGTTTCTATATCCATAAAAGTCCTTGAAAGCATAAGGCCATGTAGCTATAGTAATTTCTTCTCCGAATTTTATGGGTTTAAGTATGTGTAGTTGCCAGCTTGCCAATAACCATACCCTATTTTTTTGTTTTAAGTAGGACATGCCTAAATTCAAATCCTCGGATTGAAAGGTACTGCAGTCCTGGAAATAATTAATTATTTGGGATGCATCCATGATCCCTCTACTATGATTGATTTCGGTATAACGAACACGACTATCAAATGTATACATGTATTTACCTTTCTATATGCTACAACAATGAAATTAATCAAATAATAAGATACCATATCCTATTGTTAAATACTAGTATAGATTATGAGAAATTGGTAGGTTTATAAGGTTTTTATAAGCTTTGTGATTTAATTACTGTAATTTGAATTTTTTCTGATATAATATAATGTATAAATAGGTTATAAGGTCAGATAAAGCAAGAATCGCATAAAAAAGGCCATATTAAGAACATTAACCATCCAATGTACTAATTAATATGACCTATACTTGTAAATCGATATTTTGCCCAAGATGGGGAGAGACTGACTGTTCCATCATTTTAATCATTGCCTGTCCCATTTCCTCGATGACATCAAGATTTTTTGCAAGAACGGCAACTCCCACATCGATACTATCTAAACCGGGGCCGCTTGGTATGGGTTGGCTTCCTATTTTCATACGACACTCCATTTCTGCACAAAACTTATGCGAAAAAGTTTAAGTTTGACATGTTTATTATCTTATGTTTATTATATCATATTCTTATATGATTTTAAAAGGGTTTTATTTTAATGAATTAAGGAG
>JAAYRC010000263.1 GCA_012518975.1 Clostridiales bacterium | reverse complement strand
TATATATCAGATAAAGCAGTTACCTCTACTATGTTGGTAACTGCTTATATATGTTGTATATACTATTATTTTATAACGTGATAACTTGCATACTCTTTTTCAAACTTCCTACTCTTTCTCTTATATTATCCTCAAATTCATCATCTGTAAACTTAGGACCTTTACAAGTCTCCTAATTTAATTCATCCAAGGTCTTACTATAAGCAGGTAAGAATTCCTCCATAAAGATATCCACTTCCTTAAGCTTCATGTCTTCAATAATCCTATATATAGAAGCCTTAGCACTACGAAACTCTGTGTTGCCTGCCTTTTCCTCTTCTATGCATTTTATAAGAGCAGACAGTTTGTCTGCAGCCTTCACAAGCCTCCACAAATAAGTATCCTCCTTGGCAGGAAAGAACATATCCTCAAAGCTATTCTTTAAGTATTCAGGAAGCATTGAATGAAGCCTAACCGCGGCATCCTTTTCAACTTCCTTAAATGCCCCCTGTATGTCCGCATTAAAATACTTAATTGGTGTAGGCATATCTCCAGTTATAATCTCGGTAGCGTCATGGTATATCCCTAGAAGTGCAACCTTCTCCGTATTTAAGTTATTCCCCAGCCTTTCATTGCTTATAACTGCTAGCACATGGGCAAGCATACTTACCTCAAGAGAATGCTCACTTAGATTCTCCTGCCTAGAATTACGCATGAGTGACCAACGCTCTATAAACTTCATTCTTGATATCATAGCAAAGAAATTAGATTCCATCTACTAGCCCCCCGTTTATAATTGAAACTATAGATATTTTTTTAGATAACGACCCGTATAGGATTTTTCATTGGCTGCCACTTGCTCTGGAGTTCCACAAGCTATTACAGTTCCTCCCTTGTCACCACCCTCAGGTCCCATATCTATAATATAGTCAGCTGTCTTAATTACATCAAGATTATGCTCTATAACCACTACCGTATTACCTGTTTCGCAGAACCTCTTCAAAATTTCAATAAGTTTATGAACATCAGCAAAATGAAGCCCAGTAGTCGGTTCATCTAGTATATATATTGTCTTTCCAGTACTTCGTTTGCTTAATTCAGTAGCAAGCTTTATTCTTTGTGCCTCTCCTCCAGAAAGCGCAGTAGAGGGATGTCCAAGTCTAATATAAGATAGGCCTACGTCATTCAAGGTCTCTATCTTTCTTTTTATTGATTGTATATTTTCGAAGAATCTCAATGCCTCTTCAACTGTCATGTTTAGAACATCATATATGGTTTTTCCCTTGTATTTTACCTCAAGGGTCTCTCGATTATATCTCTTACCAGCACATACCTCACATGGAACATAAATATCTGGAAGAAAATTCATCTCAATCTTTAATATACCGTCTCCACTACAAGCCTCACATCGGCCTCCCTTAATATTAAAGCTAAACCTACCCTTTTTATAGCCTCTCATCTTAGCGTCAGGAGTAGATGCAAATAAATCCCTGATATGATCAAATACTCCGGTATAGGTTGCAGGATTTGACCTAGGTGTCCTTCCTATAGGAGACTGGTCAATATTAATCACCTTATCAAGCTGGTCAATACCCAGAATGTTCTTATGCTTTCCAGGTATAGAACGAGCACGGTTTAATTCCTTGGCAAGTCTCTTATAAATAATTTCTGATACCAAGGAACTCTTTCCAGACCCAGAAACACCTGTAATACATGTCATTACTCCAAGTGGAATATCCACATCTATATTCTTTAGATTATTCTCAGCAGCACCCACAACGGTAAGCTGTCCCGTAGGCTTAAGTCTTTCCTTAGGTAGAGGTATCTTTATGCTGCCACTCAGATAAGCACCTGTAATAGATTCTTTATTATTTATAATATCCTCTACCTTACCTTCTGCAACTACTAATCCACCATGCTCTCCAGCACCAGGACCTATATCCACAATATAATCAGCTGCATACATGGTATCTTCATCATGCTCAACAACTATCAATGTATTGCCAAGTTCTTTCAGATCCTTTAAGGCAGATATTAATTTATCATTATCCCTTTGATGAAGTCCAATACTTGGCTCATCAAGTATATATGCTACTCCAACAAGGCCTGAACCTATCTGGGTAGCAAGCCGAATTCTTTGAGCCTCCCCACCTGATAAAGAACCCGTTGCTCTAGCAAGGGTCAAATAATCTAGGCCTACATTTATTAAGAAGCTTAATCTGGCCTTGATTTCCTTAAGTATCAGGGCACCAATCTGCATCTGCATATCAGTAAGCTTAATATTTTTCATAAAGTCTGCAAGCTCATCTATTGACAGTTCAGTAAGGTCAGATATATTCTTGCCTCCTACAGTAACAGCCAGTGCTTCTCTCTTCAATCTTTTTCCTTTACACTCTCTACAAGGCGTGGTTCTCATAAAGGTTTCATATTCTTGCTTTACAGTATCAGAACCAGTCTCCCTGTAACGTCTCTCTACATTCTTAATAAGACCTTCAAAGACTACATCATAAATCCCCTCACCCCTCTGGCTACGATAGTGAACCTTTACAGACTTACCATTTGTTCCATGGATGAAGATATCCTTAATCTTCTCAGG
>JAAYRC010000013.1 GCA_012518975.1 Clostridiales bacterium | reverse complement strand
TGCTTACAGACAAACAGGCCGAAGAACTTAACGAGCTTCAAAAACGAAAGGATAGCCGCTTTGGTGATATCGCAATTGAAAAGGGTTATTTAGTCAAAGAAGAAGTTGAGCACTTGCTGAATCTTCAGGGAAATCCTTATCTTAAATTCATTCAGTCTCTCGTAGAGCAAAATATAATGACAATGGATGAAATCGAATTATGTCTTGAAGAATTCAAGAAAGATCGTGGCTTTACCAACGCTGAATTGGATGCATTAAAATCGGGAGATATCGATCGAATAATTCCTGTTTTTGTTAATGCTGACATTCCTCTAGCAGGTGAATGCATAACTCTAGCAATACGTAATATAATTCGCTTCATTAACAACAATATTAAACTAGATAAAGCATATACAGTAAAAGAATATTCCTTCCCTTCAATTGCATTTCAACAGCTTATAGGAGACCACGAATTGCTACTTGGGTTTGCAGGCGAAGATGACGCTTTGTTGCACATAGCAAGTCCGTTTGCCAAAGAGGATTTCGAAATCATGGATGAAGATGCTTTTGACTCAGTATGTGAATTTATTAATTGTAATAATGGACTATATGCTTCCAAACTAAGTGCAGAGGATATACATGTTGATATGACACCTCCAAGCTTTGCTCGTAATCAGACCTTAAGCTCTGATGGAAATATACATGTGGTTCCCATTATTATAAATGGAAAACAGGTTGATCTTTTACTTACTGTAGATCAAAAGATTGAAATAAAATAGGAGGGGCAGAAATGGCAAAAATACTTATAGTTGATGATTCTAAAACTTCAAGGAAGATTCTTAGGAACATTCTTACAGAAAATGGACATGAGATTGTTGGTGAGGCCATAAATGGTATAGAAGCAATTGAAAAATTCTCTGAGCTAAAACCTGATCTTACTACCATGGATATCACTATGCCGGTAATGGATGGTCTTCAATCTTTGAAGAAAATAATTGAGCTAGATAAAAATGCTAAAGTGATTATGGTAACAGCAGCTGGCCAAAAAACCAAGATGGTTGATGCTGTAAAATATGGTGCTGCAGAATTTTTAACCAAACCTTTTGAGGCTTCTCAAATTATTGAGATAATTGATAGGGTATTATAGAAATAAGTGACTATAAGAAAATACACCTACTGTGATATATATGTCTAAAGGATTTTAATCCTATTTAGGCAGGCTTATCATAGTAGGTGTATTTTGTATTCGAATTAATATGGCTCAACAGGCATAATAATTGCTGCAGCTATATAAGCAATAACCCCTACTCCAAAGAGCGCAGAAAAGACCCATAATAAACGGATTACCGTAGGATCAATATTTACATACTCCGCAACTCCCTGGCAGACACCACAAATCATCTTATTAGTTTCAGACCGATATAGTTTCTTATCTTGCATATACTTTCTCCCTTCTATAAATCTGATTTAATAGTTTATTTTTCCTTAAAGTCCATTGATATATTCCCCACGTCCACTCGAAGAAAAAAACTTCCCTTATAGTTAGTGCTTAGATTACTTATACTTTTATTATGAAAAGCCCTTTTATTTATCATAACATTTCCCAAATCAGAATCAACATCAAAGGAATAATTATCCTTATTATCATCTAGTTCTAAGTCCACCTTACCAACATCACAATATATTTTATTATCACCAGTTACTATACCATCAATAGATACATGGCCAACATCACATTCTACTATTATATCACTTATATCTACCTGCTTTAACTTAATCTGACCTGCACCTACATTATAAGTGGAGCCCTCCCCTACTACAAGCCCATTAATCTCTAATAATCCAGCATCCACTGAAAAACTTCCTGTATTAGCACTAAGGTTGCTTGCCTTCATTTTTCCTGCACCCATTGAAAGCTTAATATCCTCTCCATGAAACCCCTTTGGGACTGTAATCTTTATTTTTGGAGTATCTTTGAATCCTAAATTTACTGATGCCGAAACCCTAAAACCGAATACACTAATGGTATTACTTGAATCATGCCTTATATTCCAAACTCCATCAGATACATAAACATTAAGATCATTTTTATCAAATAGATTAATTGCCTCTATACTAAAATCTGCTCCTTCAGTTATAGTTACTTCCCCATAGTCTACTTGAATGTCCAGTCCACTAACATCACCTATATTGTCTTCAGAAAAGTATGTAGCCTTATCAGAAAACAAGGGCCTCCTTCCTAGAGCCAAAATCAATAGACCTATACCAATACCTATCGATATCAAGGCGATACTTAAACAAACCTTTACAAATGTCTTCATACACTCACCCTCCTGTTCTTAAAAGGAAGTCTGCCGATATATACGATAGCTCTAATAATTGCTGGGACCACAGTCTTGTAAAGCAAAACACTCAGTAGAACAAACAAAATACCAATGCCAAATAAAAGTAGCCCACTTCCACATATGGCAAGCCCTGTATATGGTATTCCCATATTAAATAATCCTACGAATACTAGGATTACCCCAACTGGTACCATAACTACTCCAGCTATAGTAATTCCAAATATTACTCCCGCTAATGTTAAAATAATTGCCAAAGCTATAGCAAAAATTGAAATAATTATAGGCAATCCTATAGGTAAGGCGAATAAGCATATTAGAATAATAAGTGCAATATTGGTATTGCGAGTATATGATTTATCGTTTCTACTTTTGTCATTATAATATTCTCTACTGTTTCCATCCTTCCCTTGACTCTTATCACCAGGCTTAATTACCTCAAACTTCTTTTCCTCATAAACGGTATCCTCATATCCTCTTTCAGTAAACATTCCCATGTCGTGATTACTGTCACCCTCTGCTCTTAAATCAGCTTTTATTATACTGGCAATTCTTTCAGGTGTCTCAAGCTCTCTAATTATATTAGCCTCGTTAAGAACTCCAGCATCATCAAAATAATCATTATAATATTTTAAAGCTTCAGCCCGCTCTTCTGGTGGGATATCCGACAGCAACTCTTCTAGCTTTCTCATAAAATCAAACCTTGACATCTATTTCACTCCTTCAAAAATATTATTAATCTTCTTATAATAGATAATCCATTCATCCATATATAATCTTAGCTGCGCCATTCCTGCGTCTGTTATTTTATAATATCTTCTATTACGTCCAGCAAACTCCATGTCGTATGTTTCTAGACATCCATCTTTTTTTAGCCGTCGTAGCACAGGATATAAGGTTGATTCTGATACCTCGATTGCCTTTCGGACCTCTTGAGTCAGGTTGTAGCCATAGGTACCGTCTGCTTCCTTAGATACTATAGCCAGCACAATCGCATCCAGTAATGCCGAACCGGTGTTAAACACCATCTTATTCGCTCCCTTCTATTTACATTATATTCAATCATATACAAATATCAAACATCTTTTATATCATATATATTTACATATTGTAATTTTACCAATACTATATACCATATAATATTATATGTCAATATAAATGTGATTAAAAATATAACTATCCCCATTGAAATGACCTATAATAGTTCATCCCAATGGGGCTAGTTATATTTTGTATCTTATTCATTATTAACGATTTATGTAGCTTACCACCCTATATGGAGTACGGTAATTATATTTTTTTATTTTTATACCTTCTTTTCTACTTGCAGCTCCTATAACCTTTCCATTACCTATATACATGGCAACATGATTAACAACTCCGTTCTTTCTGTAAAAGATAAGGTCTCCGGCTTGCATTTTATCTAAAGAGACTCTTTTTCCAGCTCTTGCTTGCTCCCTTGAGGTTCTTGGAATATGTATACCAAATTTCTTCATAACAGACTGCGTGAAGCCAGAGCAATCTGCCCCCCTAGTCAAACTAGTTCCTCCCCATACATATGGGTTTCCATTAAATCTTAAGGCATAGTTAACAATCTGCTGTCTTAAAGATGACACTGTCTTATTGGCCTTAGTATCTTGTCTTTTCTTCTCAATCTCCATTCTTTTTTGCTCTTGCTCTATGGAAATCGCCTTCTTAAAGTCTGTACTAATATCAACATAATCTGAAGATACGTATCCAGTCTTATCTCCAACAGATACCCTTATCCAGTCCTCTTTCTCTTCTAATACCTGCAAATTATATCCCTTAGGGACCAAGCCTACCACTGAGGAACTAGTACCCGCTTTTGCTCTTACATTAAGGGCATTTGCCTTTACAGTGGCCTGCTTAGTCTTAACCTTGTCGACAAGCTCATATGCATCTAATCCAGTATGTAAATAATCTGATTTTATGTAGCCTGTTACATCTCCTGACCTAACCTTAGTCCAATCCCCATTAGATTCTAGGATAGTCGCCGCTCCATTACTATAAAGTTTTCCAACCACCTTGCTATCTGTATTTGCTTCACTTCTTATATGTACATAATTAGCAACATTTGCTATTGCTAAATCTTGATATTCTTTGTTAGGATTAAGAATGTAATCAAGTTCCTTATTAGTAAAATCAGGATTTTCACTTATATCATTTAATAAAATAGATATGCCTGTAATAGGTAGCTCTGAAGCATATGAAGTTTTACTTCCTCCCATAAACGCTAATGAACCTATCAAGCAATATGTAGCTATCTTACGTACTCTTTTAGTCATATAAACCTCCAGTGTAGTTTTGTTACGTATTTATTAACTTTGTTACAAAAGTATTATACAGTATAATATCATAAAATACATCTGGTAGTTTCTACATATGATCCACTCTTAATATTCCAAGCTCTAATTCTTGCATAATTAGGATGTATGTGGTATAAGTTAACTACTTAGGCTAAAGTATATCAGTTCTAATTGGAGGTTATCATGGCATTAGATGGAATTGTAATTTCAAATATAGTATACGAATTAAAAAACACTCTACTTGGAGGAAGGGTTAATAAAATAGCCCAGCCAGAAAAGGATGAATTATTAATAACTATAAAGGGACCAGATAGGGGATCATACAAATTATTTCTTTCAGCAGGGGCAGGTATGCCACTTATCTATCTGACTGAAAAGACTAAGGCTAGTCCCCTAACAGCACCTAATTTTTGCATGTTACTTCGTAAACACCTAAACAACAGTAAAATTCTTGACATTAGTCAGCCTGGTCTTGAACGTATCGTCTCTATAAAACTAGAGCATATGGATGAGCTTGGGGATTTGAAGATCAAGTATCTAATCATAGAACTAATGGGTAAACATAGTAATATTATTTTTTGTGATGATACTATGACTATTATTGATAGCATCAAACGGGTCAACCAATTTATGAGCTCTATTCGTGAGGTCCTTCCTGGAAGAGAATATTTTATTCCAGAAACCACAAAAAAGCTTGACCCTCTTAATATAAATTATTCATTATTCTTATCAAATATCCTAGCTATGCCTCAGCCCATTGGTAAGGCCATTTATAAAGGTATTACGGGTATCAGCCCCCTTATCGCCAATGAAATTTGCTATAGGGCATCAATTGACGCAGGGGAATCTACCTCGATTCTTAATGAGGATACCGGTTTTCATCTTTATCGGAATTTTGATAGGCTTATACAAAACGTTAAGGATAATGAATTTTCACCTCATATAATTATTGGCGAACGGGGTCCAGTAGAATTTTCAAGCATCCCTCTTAAATCCTACTTAAAAACAGGCTATGAAATCAAAAATTTCTCAACAGCCTCTGCCATGCTAGAGTCTTATTATGCAAGGAAAAATGCTGCATCAAGAATGCATCAAAAGTCAGCAGATCTTCGTAAACTGGTTGCCAATGCAATTGAACGTTCTAGTAAAAAATATGACCTACAGCTAAAGCAACTTGAAGATACAGAAAAAAAGGATAAATACAAGGTTTATGGAGAACTAATAACCTCCTTTGGCTATGGATTAGAGCCTAATTCAAAGGAGCTTATAGCAGAGAATTATCATAATAATAATGAAGAAATTCGTATTCCACTTGATCCAACAATGACTCCTATGGAAAATGCAAAAAAATATTTTGAGAGATACAACAAATTAAAACGTACTTTTGAAGCTCTAAGCTCTCTTATTCAGGAAACCAAGGATGAAATCAATCATCTGGAGTCCATACAATCTTCCTTAGAGATTGCTAGGGATGAAGATGATTTAGCCGAGCTAAAGCACGAGCTAATGGAATATGGCTACATCAAAAGAAAATTCAACTCGGGAAAAACCAAGACAAGGGACAAGTCAAGGAAAAGCTCTAAAAGCAAGCCATTTCACTATATATCCTCAGATGGATATCATATGTATGTGGGTAAAAATAATTACCAGAACGAAGACCTCACCTTTAAGTTGGCTGATGGTGGTGATTGGTGGTTTCATGCCAAAAACATACCAGGCTCCCATGTTATAGTAAAAACTGGCCAAGACGACCTAGCAGATAAGACCTTTGAGGAGGCTACTAGGCTTGCTGCCTATTATAGTAAGGGTAAGGATGCAGACAAGGTTGAGATTGATTATACTCAAAGAAAGAATATCAAAAAGCCCAGTGGTTCAAAGCCTGGCTTCGTAATATACAACACCTACTATTCAACAATGGCGGATACAGACATATCTGATATAAAGGAAATTATATAAGTTAAGACTTAACAATAGAAAGGATAATAATATGATTACTTCTGATTATCACGTACATTCTAATTTTTCCAGTGATGGGAAGGTCTCCATGGAGGATATGATTAATCAGGCTATTAGGCTGGGACTTAAAACCCTATGCTTTACCGACCACATGGATTTTGACTATCCCCAGATAGGCGATTATTCCTTTGACCTAGATGTAAAAAAATACTATACTAAACTTCAGATGATGAAGGAAAAATATAAGTCCCAGATTGAGCTTCTTACTGGTATTGAACTTGGATATCAGCCCCATGTTATAGATAGTATGAATGCCCTAGTAAAGGAATATAACTTTGACTTTGTCATCAATTCTGTTCACGTATTAGACAATTATGATCCCTATTATCCAACCTATTGGGAAGGCAAGACTGAGGAGGAAGGAATACTTAAATGCTTTGAGACCATCAAAGAAAGCTGTGAGAACTTTACAGATTTTAATGTATGTGGCCATATCGACTACATAGTTCGGTATGCTCCTAGTACAAAGGTAAAATATCATGAGTATTCATACCCCAATTATGCAGATCTTATTGATGAAATATTAAGAACCCTTATATACAATGGTAAAGGTATTGAAGTTAATAGTTCTGGATATAAATACGGCCTTGGGCATCCTCATCCCAAGACCGAGATTTTAAAACGATATAAAGAGCTTGGTGGCGAAATCATAACCATAGGGTCTGATGCTCATTTACCAGACCATATTGCCTATAATTTTGAAGCTGTAGCAGAGCTTCTTAATAACCTAGGCTACCGCTATTATACTAACTTCAAAGCTGGAAAGGCCATTATGGAGAGACTTGTATAAGAGTTACAGGTCTCTTGCTGGACTTCTTAGTATAGTTCCTCCACCAACAACATAATCATCCTTGTAAAATACCACTGCCTGTCCAGGCGTTACTGCCCTCTGAGGCTGGTCAAAGATACATAGGACTTCATCCGCTCCTGTTCTCTTAATGGTGCAGCTTGCACCCTTATGACTGTAGCGGATTTTTGCATTTACCACCATTTCATCCTCTAGATTCTCTATAGCCATAAAATTTAAGTCACCAGCATATAAACGATCAGTAAATACATCATGGGCACCACCAATTACCACCTCATTAGTTTTAGGTCTTAGCTCCATTACAAATGCAGGCTTACCAAGAGCTAAGTTTAAGCCCTTTCTTTGACCTATAGTGTATTTGGCAAGGCCCATATGCCTTCCAAGAACATTTCCATGGATGTCCACAAAGTTTCCAGGTGTAAAGCCATATCCAGCTGCCTCCATATCTTTAAGATACCCCGCTCTCTTTTCCTCTAAAATCCTCTTGTTGTCCTCATCATCAAGATATTCCTTGATAAAACCTGCATAGTTATTATCAGATACAAAGCAGATCTCCTGACTATCTGGCTTACCTGCCACTGGAAGTTTAAGCTCATTTGCAATAGCTCGTATTTCATCCTTTGAGTAGGCTCCAACAGGCATAAGTGTATGCTTAAGCTGATACTGTGTTAAATTATAAAGGGCATAGGTTTGATCCTTTGCCGCAGTCACAGAATTCTTAATCACATACCTACCATTAGATAGTCTATCTATAGATGCATAATGACCTGTGGCAATATAAGAGGCTCCAATAGATAAGGATCTAGCAAGAAGGGCTTCCCATTTAACAAATCTATTACATGCTATGCAAGGATTAGGAGTTCTAGCCATAGTGTATTCAGATACAAAATAGTCTATTACACTTTCCTTAAACTCCTTCTTAAAATTCATAACATAGTGGGGAATATCAAGAACCGTGGCAACTCTTCTAGAGTCCTCTACAGCACTCAAACCACAGCAGCCACCGTTTTCGGATATGTCACACACATCCTCATCCTGCCATATTTGCATTGTAACCCCTATAACATCGTATCCCTGCTCCTTTAAAAGATATGCCGCCACAGAGGAATCTACTCCTCCTGACATACCGACTACTACCTTCTGCATTGGTAACTCCTATCTATATCTTAATAAATCTCCTCTACCTCATGGTCATGATGATCATGAATATCAGATTTTGGCTTTTTTAATCCTTCGATTTTAATACCTTTCTTTTCGGCATAGTCCCATAAAGCAGCATGAATTGCTTCCTCTGCCAGTAAAGAACAATGAACCTTTACTGGAGGTAGGCCATCAAGAGCCTCAACAACCGCTTTATTTGTTACCTTAATTGCTTCCTGCACAGTCTTTCCTTTCACTAATTCAGTAGCAACACTACTAGTTGCAACTGCCGCTCCGCAACCAAAGGTCTTAAATTTTACATCCTGAATAACATCATTCTCATCTATATCCAAGTACATCCTCATAATATCTCCGCACTTGGCATTTCCTACAGTGCCAATACCACTGGCATTTTCAATTTCTCCCATATTTCTTGGGTTGGAAAAGTGATCCATTACCTTCTTCGTATACATATTATTCCTCCAGTTTATCAAATAGTATTAACTATTTTATACTTATTATCTCTTACGTACAAAATCATCATATAAGGGTGACATATTTCTTAGCTTTTCCACAATCTCCTTAACTTTATCTACTGTATAATCAATTTCCTCCAATGTATTCTCATGGCTTAAGCTTATCCTTAATGATCCATGGGCAATTTCATGGGGTAAACCAATTGATAAAAGGACATGGGATGGATCTAATGAACCTGAGGTACATGCTGATCCACTAGATGCACAGATATTATTCATATCTAGCATAATTAGTAGGGATTCTCCCTCAATAAACTGAAAACTAAAGTTCGCATTATTGGGAAGTCTATTGGTTCTATGACCATTAAGTCTTGTATATGGAATCTCTGCTAGAACTCGCTTAATTAGATAGTCGCGAAGCTCCTTTTCCCTATTAGTTCTATCCTTCATAGTAGCTAAGGCTATCTCAACTGCCTTTTTAAATCCAACAGCGAAGGGTACATTTTCAGTTCCCGCACGTCTACCTCGTTCCTGAGCTCCTCCATGAATTAGAGACCTTATTCTTATACCTTTTCTTATATATAAAAAACCAATACCCTTGGGGCCTCCAAGCTTATGGGCACTAGCACTAAGCATGTCAATTCCCAATTCATCTACATTTATATCTACTTGACCAAATGCTTGGACAGCATCTGTATGAAACAAGATATTATGTGCCTTTGCAATTGCTCCTATCTCTTTAATAGGCTGGATTGTACCAATTTCATTATTAGCAAACATAATAGATATTAATACTGTCGTTGGACGTATAGCCTTCTTAAGCTGATCCAATTTGACAATACCATATTCATCTACATCTACATATGTGACCTCATAGCCCTTTTTTTGCAAGTATTCACAAGTATGCAAGATTGCATGATGCTCAATCTTTGATGTTATAATGTGCTTACCCTTAGCTTCATAAGCCTCTACAGTCGCTTTTAGGGCCCAATTGTCTGCTTCTGTTCCACTGGCTGTAAAATATATTTCTGCACTTTCAGCACCTATAGCATTGGCAATTGTTGTTCTTCCCTCATCAAGTGCCTTCTTATTCTGGGCTGCGAACTCATAAACACTAGATGGATTACCATACAGCTCACTAAAGTAAGGGAGCATTGCCTCTACCACCTCAGGTCTAGTCCTAGTAGTAGCAGCATTGTCTAGGTATATCTTCTTTTCCATGTAGTCATCTCCTATATAATAAAATATTATATCCTTATAAATTTAAGTGGACTATTAAAAATCCACTCAATATAACTTAACAAATTTGCTTTGGTTGATCATCCTGCATATTACCTGCTTCTGCTAGAACTTTTTTGCTTTCATCTACAAGGTCAGAGAGCATAATTCCATCTACAGTGTCATTTATACTATCACTTATACGCTTCCATACATATTTTGTTACACATATGTCAGCACTACTACAGGGTGTATCACCTTCATTTAGTTCAGAGCAATCAACCGGGCTTAGGTCACCTTCCAAAGCACGCAATATATCGCCTACAGATATCTCATCCGCAGGCATAGCTAGTATGTATCCACCCTGCGCTCCTCGAATCCCATTAACTATACCTGATTTTTTAAGCTTAGCAATTAACTGCTCTAAGTAGTTCATAGATATGCCCTGTCTATCAGCAATTTGACTTAATGCTACAGCCTCATCACCAGAATTAACAGCCAAATCAAGTACAGCCCTAAGTCCGTATCTTCCTCTTGTAGTTAATTTCATTCTAAACCTCCTGCCAGCTTTCCCAACCAGTTCCTTCACATTTTATATCCTACTAGTTTAATTCCTATTAAATCACTAGGATTAAATATATCACTGCATAATTAATTTGTCAATATAAAAAATCAAATACATATAAAAGTTCCTCCTATCACCCCTGTCATAACTTGCTAACATGTCAAATATATTTAATAAAGAAATGACTGGCGGGGTATCTAATTTGAAGGTAAAACAGGCAGCTATATCAGGCAGTAGACATATTCGTAAAAGCAGTATATTAAAGGGAACCATAATTCTGACTTTAGCCGGATTTATCACAAGGGTTATTGGCTTTTTATATAAAATATTTTTATCCAAAGCCATGGGGGCTGAATGGCTTGGGATATACCAGCTAGTATTTCCAGTCTATGGGATAGCTTTTACTATCTATGCTACAGGTATACAAACCTCTATATCCAAATTAGTTGCTACTGAGATGGGGAAGAAAAATCATAAAAATGTTGGCAAAATCTTAAGACTTGGCTTACTAATCTCTTTTTCTCTAGCAATAATACTATCTTTACTTTTATACAGGTTTTCTGATATTGTAGCTAGGAGCTTTCTTTTAGAACCACGTAGTGCATCCTCACTTAGAATATTGGCTATAGTATTTCCCTTTTGTGCAATTACATCCTCCATCAACGGCTACTATTATGGATTAAAAAAAGCTGGCGTACCAGCATCAACTCAACTACTTGAGCAAATTATTAGAGTTATTGTAGTATATATTGCTGCCAGAACAATGGGAAATGGTGATTTTGCAGTAACATGTGAGACAGCCGTTTTAGGACTTGTAATTGGTGAAATCGTATCTAGCCTATATAATATTTTCTCCTTATTACTTACAAAACCACCTAAGTGTATGCCCTATCCCATGTCTGACCCCCATGCTAAACCTCTTAGACGAAAGATTATTTTAAAAAATATCCTAGCTCTTAGTATTCCACTTTCCTCTAACCGTCTACTAATCAATATATTACATAGTATAGAGTCAGCCCTAATTCCAACTATGCTAAAAAGGTTCGGTCTTAGTTCCAGTGAAGCCTTAACTAGCTACGGTACTCTAGTGGGAATGGCCGTGCCTTTTATAATGTTTCCAACTGCTGTAATAAATTCTCTTGCAGTATTACTACTTCCTACCGTATCCGAAGCCCAAGCAACAGATAATAGGCATATGCTAGGAAAAACCACCTCTGTGTCTATTAAATATAGCCTTATAATAGGAATTGTTAGTTTGGCTATATTTTTGCTGTTTGGTAAAAGCCTTGGAATATATATTTTTCATAGTGAGGAGGCAGGAAATTATCTACTTACCCTAGCCTGGTTATGCCCACTTATATATTTGACTACTACCTTGGGAAGTATCATAAATGGTCTTGGAAAGACACATATTACATTCATTAATTCTATTATGGGAGCTTGTGTAAAGCTTTTGCTTGTAATTGTATTAATACCCAGAAATGGTATAGCTGGTTATCTTATTGCTCTACTTGTAGGCCAGCTGATTATTGCTGTCATGGATTCTATACATATTATACGTAATATCAACTTTCATTTTGATGCAGTAAATAGCTTGTTAAAGCCAGGAATCATAGTAGCTATGTCTGGCTACCTACTAAAGGTAATATATGAATATTTTCAAAAAATAAGGCAGACACATCAGGCTGTATTTCTACTATCTTTCTGCCTAATGTTCTGCATAATAAGTATAATTCTATTTGTTATTACCAATACAATAAAAAAATCCGACTTTAAATAATATCCTTATATAAGATATAGTCATTCTTCCCCTTGCTTTTAACATAATACAAAGCTTTATCTGCAGACAGCATAAGTTGTTCACAATTAAGCCCATGATCAGGATATGAGGCAATGCCTACACTACCTGATATAGGAATTATACTGCCGTCACTAATATAAGAAGTGTCTAGAGCCTTAATTAAACTTTCAGCCTTAAGTTTAATGCTCTCATCATCCTCGACATTGGCAAAAAATATAACAAACTCATCTCCGCCAATTCTACCAATGATTTCATCTTCCCCAAAAATACTTCTTATTCTATCTATTACATATATAAGTACCCTATCTCCCACAAGATGACCATAGCTGTCATTAACTTTCTTAAAATCATCAAAGTCAAAAAACATGAAAAGGTGTTTTCCATCCATATTCTCTTTAATAAGCTTATCAATCTTTTTTACTGTTACTTCCCTATTATAAACACCTGTCAAAGGGTCCCTTGAGGCCTTAAATTCAAGGGCATCTAATTCTCGTTTATAATAATCAATATTTACCATTTTGCCTAAAACACGATCAGGTCTGCCCTCTTCATCATATATGGTTTTCCCCATTAACTGGCACCAAATATAGTTATTATAACAATTTTTAATACGTACTTCAGCAGCTATAAACTTTTCTCCCGCCCTTAACTTATTACAATATTTCACAAACACACCAAAATCATTTGGATGTATCAAATCTCTGTATATATAAACGTTTTTTACATAATCGTTTAGTATTGGTTCTCTACCAAATAACTCAAAATATTTGTCCGTATAAACCATTTTGTCCGAATCCACCATATATTCAAACAATATATCATTAGAAAGTTCAGATGCTATTCTATAGCGCTCTCTATCCACCCTAAGAGTCTCTTGCATCTTTTTTTGTTCTGTAATATCAACAAATACCGCTGAGATAGACTGGCCTTTGTTTTTCATATTCACAAAGTTTCCATTCATTATGCAATATATAATGCTAGCATTTTTCTTGACCAGCCTAATTTCAAAGTTAATGGTAGCTTTTTGGGAATCTCCTGTTGCTTCTATAAAAAATTCTCGGTCTCTTGGATGTATAAAATTGGTGATACTGCATTTTTGCTTATCCTTAGCTTCATCCTTTGAATAACCCAAAAGGTCAAAAAAGCCCCCACTTGCATAACAAATACTATAATTATCATCCAGCATAAAATGAACTAGCCCAGCATGTATACTGTTTGTAATTCTATTCATTTCCAGGGCTGTTTGTGTAATCTTCTTATCACTTTCAATTTTAGACAAAACAAAAATAATCATTATTACGATACATAAACACACCGCAACAATAACTAGTGCTAAAAGAATGGTTGGATTGTTATGTAACAAGTTGCCAGTACCCATCATACATATCCCTCATCAATGCTTGTCTTATATAACTTCATTATGCAATAACTGCAAAATCTACTTTATTCATCATAAACTGTGACTTGCTAGACATAGTGATTAAATCAATTTGTATCAATGCATTGGCATAATCACTTGCTCTGACATATTTATCATAACTTAGTTAAATAATAGCACGATTATATAGATAAATCAATCTATTGTAGCTAATAATCTGGTATTTATGGTAATTAACTGACCTCTCTTAGCAATTTTAATTATATACTAATCATTCTCACAGGGATAATAATTTTTATAGGCTTTTTTATTTTAGCTTTATTAATTAATTTCATTAGCGTAATAATATTATTTTTAGAAACTATCAGTCATCAGATATTTATCCTCTTTTCTTTCAACATTCGACATGCATTGATTATTGCTACATTTCCACTCGCACAGGCTCCGCCTACACTAAAACCTTCCCCTTGAATTTGAAGCATATCGCTAAGAACTCCAACAAAGTTCGTATCAAAATAATGGAGAGCATAACTTGGTAATATCGTACTATTAACACTTAAACTTTTTAATGCCATACGATAGTTCATTACTTGTGATAAATTACTTCCTGCTACTACAATTCCAATTTGCTCTTTATTGAAACAATCACTATATAAACCTGCGTTTACCCATGCCTCAATACAAGCTATTGCGGTTGTTTGCATTGCCAGTTCAGTATTCTTTAAATAACGTTTTGCTCTCTTATAAACTTCAGGACATATGCTGTGATACTTCTCAAGGTGAGTCTCTAGCTGAAACCCTTTGATAAATGCTCCTACAATACTATTTTCTTCTCTTTCAGAAGAAACACTAAAATTGCTAGTTCCTTTGATTAAAGCTTCGTTAAAATCAACGACATCGACTGCATTTGAAGATAATATTCCCATTCCAGTAATAGCAATTTCATCCATATAATAAACTATACCATTCCTTTACTAAAATTTGTAGAAAAAATCTCCACAATGTCTCCTAAGTTGCTCGCATTTTTAAAATCGATTAATGACATCTTAACTCCAAGATCATCCATCGTATCGATAAGGATATCACCTCGCTCGATCGAATCTAAACCAATATCAGTTAAGCTATCTGTTAATTCAATCTCTTCCTCACTGATGTCATCCACATAATTTACAATAGATTTCTTTAATGCCTTAATGATTTCTTCTTTGCTCATTTTCTAATCCTCCTCTATTGCGTTCATCATTTCGCTCAAATACTTTGCCGTTTTTTCCATTAGGAATATTCCTATTGCATCCACATGTCGGTTTTTCCACGGATATCTATCTGTTTCTCTAACATATTGATTAAAGGCCCCAAGTGCTGGTCCACATTGAATCTGAAAATTACTCTTTTGCGATTCATTTCCAATCAATGCATTTTGAGTGGCATATGCAAAATAACACTTAAAAACGAGTGCCATTATAATTTTTTCATTTTTTCCGCACTTTGAATTATATTATCATCATAATAGTTTTTGACTTCCGAATACACTTCTTCGAACGTCTTGTCAAATAAGCTACTCTCTAGTTTTTTCCTTGTTTCATCATCAATTTCAGAAAGTGAATTATGAGATGAATACAACGCAAATAACTTGTTACCTCTCATCGGGAATAGGGTTCCCTTTTTTAACACCTGCACCTTAGTTCCACTTTCAAAGGAATCTCCTGCGGGTGCATATTCCATATCCTGAACATTGACTTCATTAAGCATATCTTTCACCAAATCACTCGTATCTGCTTCTACCGTACATTGATTAATTGACCCTGTTACAATGTATTCTGCTCCCAAAGTAAATGCTGCTGCTGCTGATTGCGGCGTACCAATTCCTCCTGCTGCTCCAATTCGAATCCTTTGTTGATATTTATGTTCTTCCATCATCCTATCTCTTAGGCATAACATAGCTGGTATAAGACAATAGGCATTTCCTCGATCCGTATGCCCTGCGGAATCTGCCTCTACTGTAACATCATCTGCTATAGGAATATATTTTCCAAGCTGTGCCTCTTCTGGAGTAATTTCATGATTTAATAATAATTGTTGAATCAATCGCTCTGGTGGTGGGCTCATAAAACTGATAGCAACCTCAGGTCGAGATACTTTGGCAATGATTTTATTATTGATTATCGTATGATGATTGGAATCTTGATGAAGTCCTGTTAATCGATATCTTACCAAATCTTTAGTTATAGATATATAGGCAGCTGCCTCTATATAATGTATGCCTTGCTCAAGCAACAAATCTATAATTTGCTTTTCTCGCTCTGGTCTTCTTAGATTTGATATCAAATTAACTCCATAAGGCTCATCATGTGTTAATTGCTGTTTCAAGGCTGTAATATGTTTCACAATTTGTTCGTATTTTTGTCCACCTGTTCCATAAAATGATAAGATACCAGCTTTTGCGCAAGTCGTTACGAGGTTGACTCCTGAAATTCCTTTATACATTCCACCTACAACATAAGAATACTTTACGTGATAGGTTTTCAAAAATTCCTTTGAACCTAAGATGTATGGAGTTAATTCCTTCTTTTTTTTAAGGTAATTATTCTCTAACAGACTGTCATTTTTACAAACCTTTGATTTTGAATCTTCCACAATATATAACGGTTCTGCCTCTTTTAAAATTTTCTTAACTAAATTTTTTGTAACCTGTCCAGGCCCTTTTTGTGTAATATCCTCAATTCCTAATCCCATTAGGTATCGTAATACTGTCCGTCCATTGTACTGGTGAAACAATTTGCTCGGTAAGAGTATCTACAAAATCTTCTTGTTGATATGGGCTGGCACATTTGTTAGAAATTACAGGTATTTGAAAATCATGGAATGAGAATGTTCTTATATATGCTGCAAATTCCTCTATTGCATTTCTCATGTATCTGGAATGGAACGCACCACTGACATTTAGCTTCACATAGTTACGGCAACCATCTACTGCTAGAAATACTTCCCCAGCATCTACAATATCATCTAATAAACCTGATATTACAATTTGTTTTACCCCATTGTAATTTGCAACATCAATACGATTCAAATCATTTTTCTCTAACACTTCTAATACTTGTTCTTTAGTCAAGCCGATTATTGCAGCCATTCCTCCCCCATTGGCCTTTGCCATTAATTCGCCTCTCTTTTTCACAAGCTTTAGGCCTGTTTCAAAATCAAATACTCCTGCTGCATAAAGTGCTGCATACTCTCCTATGCTATGCCCTGCGACATAATTCGGTGCAGCTATTCCTTCTTTTCTACTTTTTAAGTAATCCATAACACTTACTATGTAAATGGCTGGCTGAGTATATTCTGTACTCTGAAGTTTATTGTCTTTATCATATAAACATAAGTCTTTAATAGAATAACCTAAGATCGAGTCTGCGCTCTTTGTTAAATCCGCAAACTCATCAAACAATTTTGCTCCCATCCCTTTTTCCTGAGAGCCTTGTCCTG
>JAAYRC010000058.1 GCA_012518975.1 Clostridiales bacterium | reverse complement strand
GAGGTAGGTATGGATAATATAACAAATGATTGGCTTGAGGCAATAGGAGATGAGTTTAAAAAGCCATACTATAAAGACCTATCTAGTTTTGTGAAGAATGAATATAGAAATCATCTTGTTTATCCAGATAAGGATGATATATTCAATGCATTTCGTTTGACACCACTTAGTAAAGTCAAGGTGGTTATTATTGGTCAGGACCCCTACCATAATGAAAATCAGGCTCATGGTCTGTGCTTTTCTGTTAAGCCTGGCCTAGCCATACCACCTTCTCTTGTAAATATATATAAAGAGCTTAAGGATGATCTGGGATGCTATATTCCTAATATGGGTTGTCTTGAAAAGTGGGCAAAACAAGGGGTGTTATTGCTTAACACAGTTCTTACTGTAAGAGCCCATGAGGCTTATTCCCATCAGGGAAAGGGGTGGGAGATGTTTACAGATGCAGTACTCAGTAAGCTTAATTCTCTAGATAGACCCATTGTATTTATACTCTGGGGTAAGCCTGCTCAGAGAAAGAGAAGTATGTTAAGTAACAATAAGCATCTTATACTCGAGGCTCCCCATCCTAGTCCATTATCAGCCTATAGAGGATTTTTTGGAAGTAAGCCCTTTAGTAAGACCAATGAATTTTTGCTTAAAAACAAGTTAGAGCCTATTGACTGGCAGATTGAGAATATATAATATAAGAAAGGTTTTAGTTTAAGGAACCAAGTATATTATTACAAAAATAAGAGGGGTAAAACCCCTCTTAAAATTATGTTTACTTAATGCTTAAGTCCACCTTATCCAGCTTATAACTAGGATTCATTATTCATATTCTTCACAGCTGTTGAAAGCATCAGTTTAATTCTATTAAGTTGATTAACCTCACTGGCTCCTGGATCGTAGTCGATTGCAACTATATTTGCCTCAGGATGCTGGCGTCTTAGTTCCTTAATAACACCCTTACCGACTATATGATTAGGTAGACATGCAAAGGGTTGAGTACAAACAATATTATAAACCTCTGAGTCCATTAACTCTAGCATCTCACCAGTTAAGAACCATCCTTCACCAGTCTGATTACCGACAGATACTACTTCTTCAGCATGTTCAGCTAATTTACTTATATGGACTGGAGGTGTAAAACGCTTACTCTTTTTGAAAGCATCTACTGCCTCCTTACGTAATCTTTCTAAAGCCCATATAGCTAGGTTAGCAATCTTTGCACTTTTTCTACTCTTACCTAGGTATCTGGCCTTAAAGTTACTATTATAAGCACAGTACATTAAGAAGTCCAACAAATCAGGAACTACTGCTTCAGCCCCTTCAGCTTCTAGAAGCTCTACCAGATAATTATTAGCTGATGGAAGGAATTTAACAAGAATTTCGCCTACTACTCCAACCTTAGGCTTCTTCATATCCTCATGGATTGGTAGGTTATCAAAATCATGAATTATTCCTCTTAAATTTTTCTTATACTCACTCCATTTACCTTTTTCCAGACTCTTTATGCAAATATCACGCCATTTTTCATGTAAGGCGTTGGCAGATCCTGGTACTTTTTCATAAGGTCGTACCTTATAAAGAACACGCATGAAGACATCACCGTAGACCAATGATTGCATTGCCCTAATAAGTAGGCCAGGTGTAATTTTAAGACCGGGATTTTTCTCAATGCCTGATGCACTTAAGGATATAACTGGTATATGGGACATGCCAGCCTTTTCAAGTGCCCTACGGATGAAACCGATATAATTAGTTGCACGGCAACCCCCACCTGTTTGTGTGATCATAACCGCCACCTTATTTAGGTCGTATTTACCAGAAAGCAGGGCGTCCATAATCTGACCTACAACCATCAAGGATGGGTAACAAGCATCATTGTTAACATATTGTAACCCGACGTCAACTGAACGATGATTGTCATTGGGAAGAACTACTACATTATAACCACCATGTCTTAATGCAGGCTCTAATAAATCAAAATGTATAGGAGACATTTGAGGAGCCAATATGGTATAGCTATCCTTCATATCCTTGGTAAATATAGCCCTATGGTAAGCAGAGGATACTAGCTGGGGTTTATAATTCATTTCTTCTCTTTCCCTTACTGCGGAAAGTAGAGAACGAATACGTATTCTTGCGGCTCCTAGATTATTAACCTCATCAATCTTAAGTACTGTATATATTTTACCTGAGTCGGTCAGTATATCATTTACCTGATCTGTAGTTACAGCATCAAGACCACATCCAAAGGAGTTTAGTTGAACTAGCTCTAGGTTAGGTTGAGTACGAACATAGGAAGCAGCAGCATATAGACGAGAATGGTACATCCATTGGTCTACAACTATGGTTGGACGATCTATTTCTGCCAAGTGGGATATTGCATCCTCAGTTAATACAGCAACTCCAAAGGAATTAATCATTTCCGCAATTCCATGGTGAATTTCTGGGTCGATATGGTATGGTCTACCCGCTAGGACAATTCCTTTTCTTCCAGATGCCTTTAGATAGGCTATGGTTTCCTCACCTTTTTTCTTTAAATCTTCTCTGGCATTAAGAAGCTCTTCCCATGCCAGTTTACATGCTTCTTTTATATCCCTAGTTTCAATACCCCTTTGGGTAAATATTTCAACAAGACGATTAGTGACAATCTCTTCACTCTCAAAAGATATGAAAGAATTATCAAAATCAATTGATTGTTCTCTAATCTCTTCCATGTTGTTTTTAATATTCTCTGGATAAGAGGTTACTATTGGACAATTAAAATGATCGTTTGCCCCAGGATATTCTATTCTCTCATAGGGAATGCAAGGATAGAAGATATACTTCACTCCCCTGTCTATCAGCCATTTTACATGACCATGTACTAGCTTAGCAGGGTAACATTCCGATTCACTAGGAATAGACTCGATTCCTAGTTCATATATCTTCCTGTTTGAGACAGGAGATAGGTCTATATGGTAGCCAAGCTTTGTGAAAAAACTATGCCAAAATGGGTAGTTTTCATACATATTAAGTACCCTAGGAATTCCAACAGTCCCTCTAGGTGCTTGGTCCTTTGCTAAGGGGCTATAATTAAAATACCTGTCTAATTTATAGTCAAATAAGTTTGGTATATTTTCTTTGTTTCTTTCTTTACCAACTCCACGTTCACACCTATTACCGGATATAAAACGTCTGCCACCGGTAAATTTGTTGATGGTTAGGGTACAGTTATTGGTACACTTTCCACAACGAGCTAGGGAGGTTTCGAATTTGAGTTCATTAATCTGGTCTATGGTTAACATGGTGCTTTCGCTTCCATCATAATGACCTCTTGCAATAAGGGCTGCACCAAAGGCTCCCATAATTCCTGCTATGTCAGGCCTTACTGCTTCGCAGCCTGAAATAATTTCAAAACTTCGAAGAACAGCATCATTATAGAAGGTTCCTCCTTGTACAACCATTTTCTTACCAAGATCCTTAGGACTTGTAATTTTTATTACCTTATATAAGGCGTTTTTAATTACGGAATAGGCAAGGCCAGCTGAAATATCTGCTACGGTAGCACCTTCCTTTTGAGCCTGTTTAACTTTTGAGTTCATAAAGACAGTACATCTAGTACCCAAATCAATAGGGTTTTCTGCATAGAGAGCTACCTTAGCAAAATCTTCAACCTCATAATTTAAGGACTTTGCAAAAGTTTCTATAAATGAACCACAGCCCGAAGAGCAAGCTTCATTAAGAAGAACATTGTCTACGGATTTATTTTTGATCTTTATACATTTCATGTCCTGACCACCAATGTCAAGGATACAATCAACGTCAGGCTCGAAAAAGGCGGCTGCACGGTAATGGGCTACTGTTTCCACTTCGCCCTCATCTAGGACCAGGGCTGCTTTAACTAAAGCTTCACCATAACCGGTTGCACAAGATCTTACTATTTTTGCTTTTTCAGGTAGAAGATCATAGATTTCCTTAAGAGATTTTATAGTGGTTTTTAAGGGACTGCCGTTATTATTGCTATAGAAGGAATACAGTAGACTTCCGTCTTCCCCAACCAATGCCACCTTTGTAGTTGTTGAGCCAGCATCAATACCTAGGAAGCAATTCCCCTCATATTCGCTTAACTTGGCCTTTTTTATAGTATGTACAGAATGTTTCTTGGTAAATTCTTGGTATTCTGATTCGTTTTTGAATAAGGGTTGCATTCGCTGTACTTCGAAATCCATCTGAATTCCATCGTATAACTTCTTGTAAAGGTTTGATAGTTTTGCCTGGCTTTCTACTTTTGAATTCATAGCTGCACCGATGGCTGCAAACAGATGTGAGTTTTCTGGTGATATTATCTGGTCATCTGTAAGCTTAAGGGTACGAATAAAAGCATTTCTTAGCTCTGTAAGGAAGTGTAGAGGACCTCCTAAGAAGGCAATGTTTCCTCTGATTGGCTTTCCACATGCAAGTCCGCTTATGGTCTGATTAACAACTGCCTGGAATATTGAGGCTGATAAATCAGGCTTTGTTGCCCCTTCATTAATAAGAGGCTGAACATCCGATTTGGCAAAAACACCACATCTTGCTGCGATTGGATAGATTGCCTTATAATCCTTTGCGTATTCATTTAATCCGGCCGCATCCGTTTTAAGAAGGCTTGCCATTTGATCGATAAAGGAACCTGTACCTCCAGCACATATGCCATTCATTCTCTGCTCAACGCCATTGGTAAAGTATATAATCTTGGCATCTTCACCACCCAGCTCTATAGCAACGTCTGTATGGGGAGCATAGTCCTGCAAAGATGTAGCAACTGATATGACTTCCTGTACAAAAGGAACATCTAAATGCTTAGAGATAGTTAATCCACCTGAACCTGTAATAACAGGTTGTATAGTTATGTCTCCAAGCTTATCCATGGCCTTTTTCATCAAATCAGCCAGAGTCTCCTGTATGTTGGCAAAGTGGCGCTCATAGTCAGAGAATAGAATTTCATTCTCCTTGTTCATAACGACAATTTTGACCGTCGTTGATCCAATATCAATGCCTAAAGTATAATTCTTTTTAATCATGTATTACTCCTTATTATAAATCTGATATGTCAGCAAATATACATAATTGTTGCTTATTATTATAAGTTTGAAAAATCAACTTTCTATATTATACGATACATAATAATTAAGTTCAACTTAGAATTTGTTATAAAATTCATAGAATTGACAGGTGTCCTATAATACTATGAAATGCATATGTCAATAATTTAATAATAAATGTACATCATGTAATATGGAGTCGAAAAGATTTTATCTCGAATTGAAATTACATTATACATAAGGATTATAGAGTTCCATTTGAAAAGTTATTGAATATAATGAAATTAATCAATGTAGTAATCTGTTATAGATGAGGAAGGAGACTAAATTGTTTTGTTTGTATTATGAAATAAAACAAGGAGACACATTATATTCTATAAGCAGAAGGTATAATGTGGCGGTAGATAATATTATTATGGCAAATCCCTTCATCAATGTTTATAAACTACAGATAGGTGATAGGATCTGCTTACCATGTGTACCAAATACTGACTATGCTCATTTTACAACTTACCTAATAGAAGAGGGAGATAGCTTGGGTAGTGTATGCTCAAAAATGGGTATAAATATATCAGATTTAATGGAGTTGAATGACATATATTCAATTGACCTTATGCCAGGAACCACACTTTCAGTACCTATAATCTAAATAAGAAATTATCCAATAGGAGGTGCTAAAAAGCACCTCTTTTTTGTCCTTTTGTTTGACAAAGGAAATATAAAAACATATAATAAAGATTGAATTTTAATGCAAAAATTAATATTATTTGAAAGATTTGAAAGGCATGGGTGTATAGATGAGATTTTTAAATATCTTGGAAAAGAAATTTGGTAGATATACAATTCAAAACCTTATGAAATATGTTATTGCTTTATATGCAGTTGGTATTGCTATATATACTGTTAACCCATCAGCATATATGCATCTTGGTTTGGATGTTAACATGGTTCTAAAGGGACAGATATGGAGACTTTTCACTTTTTTGATTCCATATAACACCTTTAGGGATATATTCTATGTGATACTTAAGGCATATATTTTTTATATGATAGGAAATCAATTGGAAAATGCCTGGGGATCGTTTAGGCTGAACTTGTATTTCTTCTCAGCAGTTATTTTTAATATAATAGCTGCATTTATTGTGTATTTTATATTCGATATTAATATATTGGGTAGCTTTTTGGGGTTTAACATCCTAGCACTTTCCACTCCCTTAGATATTATATATAGCTCTTTGTTCTTTGCCTTTGCAGCTCTTTATCCTAATACTCAATTTTTATTATATTTTATTATTCCAGTAAAGGTAAAATATCTGGCATGGATAAGTGGTGCTTTTTACATTTATAATATTTATCAGTTTATAGATGCTAAGTTCTATTTGGGAACAATCCCTATACTGGTATCATTGGCCAACTTCCTAATCTTCTTTTTCGCAACTAGAAATTATAGGAGAGTATCGCCAAGAGAATTTGAGCGAAGAGCAAAGTTTCGCAGACAGATGAAAGAGGGCATGAGATATGGCAATGTCACTGAATTTAGAGGAAAGAATGTAATTACAAGACACAAATGTGCTGTTTGTGGTAAGACTGAATTGGATGATGACGATTTGGAGTTCAGGTTTTGTTCTAAATGTGATGGCAATTATGAATACTGCATGGTGCATTTATTTACCCATGAGCATGTAAAGAGATAAGATACATTACTTTCTAGGCTAGAAAGTGTCGATGGCTTAATAAAACACACAGGAAGGGTTTAATATGAGTAAGAATGTAACAAGCATATATAAGGATATTATTAATGATAGAAACCTAAGGGAAAGCATACCCAGGTTTTTTGAACTAGGGATTGATAAGTACAATACCTATGCAATTGTAAGACTTGCCTTACATTATTATATGTACTACGAAATGTACTTAGATGAAAAGGGTGCATGGGGTCATGATATCTGTGAGTTAATTAATAAGGTTAATAATATAATATCCCAAGCACTTGTACAGAGAGAGCTTGACAAAAAGTCGGAAGATTTCATTAAGCAGATTGATGAAACTCGTAATGAGATGACAAGAAGGATAGAGACACTATGTCTGTACTCTGACTTTTTAACACTATATGAACATGCTTCAGATAGGGTGGGCTTAAGATTTAGTGAAATAGAAGATCTTGAAGAGGATGAAGATTTTGCAAGAAAAGTACTTCGTTATATTTTTGAACAAAAGGATAATGTAACAACCAACGAAAGAATTAAAGAAGTAATTAAGCATTTACCTGTTCGTATAACTAAACAAAAATATTTTGATTATATAAGCGATGGCTTTCGTGAACTCATTGGAACGCAGGAGGATATCCTAGAGACATATATTTATATTTTTCGAGCTAGTGCAAACCTAGAAAAGATGGATGACATAAAGGATTTATATCCTAAGTTGTGGGAGTTTAAAGAAAGGTTGGAGAACCTTAATTTCAAGGAAATTACTAAGGCCGATTATGATGTTGTTATTAGGGAGATAGATGAAGCACAAGCTATGATTGAGGAAGAATTCACGGCCTACCATAGTCTTGCTGAGATAGTAAATGAACTATATTCAATATTAAGTTGTGGACCATATGCAGATATTGATAAGACCACAGACAAGGTAGATGAGGCAGGACTTTATATAATTGCAAGCATTAGTGACTTGTTTTTAAAGGACAAGCAAGAAGAACCATCAGAGGATATTATCAGTAGATTTGAAGTTATAGAGGGCTATCAAGAGGAAATGGAGTATGAATTACTAAGCATAGATGATGCTCTTTATCATATAGATAATAGGCATGAAGGATTAGTTGAGGAATTAGAGGTGGAGGATAGGCTTAAAGCATTACTTACTAGCCGAGACCTTCTTTCGGATAGCTTATTTATAGACTTAAATAAAAAGAAAACTAATGGTCTTGTCGACAAGGATACAATTGACAAGGAGATAAACAAACTTATTAGGGAACTTACAGATAAGTTTAAGGGTTTAGACCGTAATATAATTAGGGCTATTATGGCAAACACAATGGATAAAGTACCAGTATTTCTTAACAATCATACAGAGGTTATGGAATATGTTCTTTATTCTCTTAGCAAATGTTCAGATCCTGCTGAGAAATATGCTTGTATGATAAAAATTAATGATATTATTAATGACTAATAAATATTGTATATGTAGCTTGAAATGTATGTTATAATAGTTGTATTATAGGTGGTAATTTGTGGAATACTATTATAAGTAATGATCATTCACCACTGATGATAATATTTATGTTTGTTAGTTTGTAATTAGCTTGGGGGACTATGTATGATACAATGGGCATCAAGATTATATATTAGTGACAATCTCAAGAAAAGAAAAGACAAGGCCATTGCCTCTATTAATAGTAGAAGAATGACCTATGATGTGTATTGTATTGCTTTTGCTTCTTCGCCGAATAATCTTTTTGATATAATGAATGCAAATGAGCTCTTATTTCCCTATTATCTAAAAACGGATGTAAGAATTGTGGGGCTGGCTAAGGGCAGACAAGAAGCAACCCTTTTGGTTCAGGACATGCTTATGGAAGTATACCATAAAACTGGAGCATTTGACGTTAAGGAATACTTTACATAAGAGGTGTTTATGTTACCCATAATCATGCTATTAATTAGAATAGGCGGTTGATGGACATACTATGTTATCCGTAATTTTAACAATATTAAAACTAATAGGTATTACCATATTAATATTGCTTGGCTTAATTCTTTTAATCCTATTACTAGTTTTATTTATTCCTATACGTTATAAGATTAAGATAGAGCATGGAGATGCTTTTGCTTTGAATGGACATGCAAGTTGGCTACTTCATATTTTGCATGTGGGAGTTAAGCAGTCGGACAAAAAACCTAGAATTTCCATAAGAATCTTTGGGTTTTTACTGTTTGATAGTCAGGGTCCTAGTAAGCCTAAGAAGGCAAAGCCGAGAAGGGAAGCCAAAGAAAGAGTAAAGCGTAAGAAAGAAAAAGCACAAAAATTAGATGATATAAAAAATGTAGAAGAGATACAAAATAATGAATCAGAAGATTTATCAAAAGATAAAATGATCTTTGATGATAATGCAAATAAACTACAGGAAAATTTCAAGGCTAAGGACCAAGAGACTAGCCATAGTGAAAAGCCTAATAATGATAAATTAAAGTCAGAAGGAAAAACAATCAGATTTTTTAAGCGAATCAAAGAAAAACTTATGGGTCTCCTTAGAAGAATAAAGAACAAGATTATAAGTATGATTCAGAGACTTATTGCTATTAAACATAAGGGAGCATTAATTATTGATTTTATAAGAAATGATGTTAATAAAGAGGGATTTCGATTCACATATAAAAGCCTTATAAAGCTACTTAAGCATCTTTTACCAAGGAAGCTTGAATCTAATCTTATATTTGGTACAGGAGATCCCTGTAGCACAGGACAAGCCTTAGGAGGATTTGCCTTACTTTACAGCTTTTATGGTGATAAACTTCAAATCACACCAGATTTTGAAAACAAGGTATTTAAAGGCAAACACTATGCAAGAGGCAGAATAAGAATATGGACATTACTAATAATAATTATTAAACTATTGTTAGATAAGAGATTTAAAGAATTAAAGACGAATTTTCAATTATTAAAGGAGGCGTTATAATGGCTGAGAATAATTTTAACCAAACTGTAGAATCATTATTTAAAGGAATGGATAGTTTTATAACAACAAAAACCGTAGTAGGGGATGCTGTAAAATTTGATGATGGAACCATAATACTACCCTTGGTCGAGGTAAGCTTTGGTGTTGGAGCAGGGGCATTTGCTGGAGATAATAAAAATAATGCAGGTGGAGGTTTAGGAGGTAAGATTGTACCTAACTCAGTCTTGGTGATACAGAATGGTTCATCTAAGGTCGTAAATATTAAAGAAAAGGATGGCATGAGTAAGCTTATTGACATGGTTCCTGACTTGATTAATAAGTTCACCAAGAAAAACAAGGATGATTGTGGCGAGATGGATGATAAAGTAAAAGAAGCCATGGAAAATTTTGATGATTTAAATATTCATGAGTAAGAAAGAAAACATATTAATAAGTGCTTGCTTTCTTGGAACAAATTGTAGATATGATGGACGGACAGTAGAGTTAAGTAGTTTAGATCAATTGAAGAAAAAATACAATTTGATTCCCATATGCCCAGAGATTATTGGAGGATTGGAGACACCTCGTAAGCCAGCAGAAATAAGAAATAATAAAGTTATTAATAGTTTGGGACAGGATGTAACAAATAACTTTGTAATCGGAGCAAGGGAAGCTTTAAAGCTTGCCAAGCTTAATAAATGTAGGTATGCTTTATTAAAAGAACGTAGTCCTTCATGTGGCTATGGCAAGATATATGATGGTACTTTCTCTGGGACCCTTATAGGAGGTAATGGAGTGACAGCAGAACTTCTTGCCCAAAATGGAATTATAGTCCTTGGAGAATCTCAAATCAGTAAACTTTTAAACTAATACAAAATACACTATTTTATAAATATAATAAACACTAAGCTAGTGAAGAAAATATTACTTGCATTATATATCATATTCTGATAAAATAAATGTGTTTGTTAGGCCAAAATGGGTCTATATTATACCTAAGGAGGTGCTCTTGATGGCTAAATGTTCAGTATGTGATAAAGGTGCTCACTTCGGAATTGCTGTGAGTCATTCTCATAGAAGATCAAATAAGATGTGGAAAGCCAATATTAAATCTGTAAAGGTTAAGGTTAACGGTGCAGCTAAAAAAATGTATGTTTGTACTTCCTGTCTTAGATCCGGTAAAGTAGAACGCGCATAAATAGAAACAATGGGTGTCAGGGGGTCTTGGCACCCGCTTTTTCATTATTGTTATTTATTTGAATCTTTTTCCAAATAACAACTTAGCTACTAATTGCAGAACAAATTATAGCCAAGCAAGAGACAAAGAATTATAATACATATTGCTAATATACCATTAGTAATAAATAGCATAATAGTCATACCAATTGCTATCCAAAACAGGATAAACCCGATCATTCTTTTCATATTATTCACTTCCTATCAATATTCATAGTAATATATAATATGCTAGGAAGCACTGGGTTATCTCATAGGATAAGTTAAAAAATTGGATAATATATAGAAATGCCATTTTGTCATTATTGAATAAATTCTGGCTATACTATAAACAAATGAATTTAGGCTTGTGTTAGTG
>JAAYRC010000262.1 GCA_012518975.1 Clostridiales bacterium | reverse complement strand
TAAAAGTTTCAAGCAACCATTGAATTTTTTGGAATTTTTAATCATTTTATAGGATGTTTTTTATCAAGTCTTAAGCTCTTGATGGGCACTTTCTACAAGAGCCTGTATCATATCCTCACCTAATCTATTATTACCCCTATCTTCACTACCTAGCTTCTTAAGATATAGCAAATATTCAATATTACCCTCAGGCCCTGTAATTGGGGAAAATGATAGGTCTAGGCAGTCAAATCCAATTTCACTTGCATAGTTTGATACCATATGAATTACCTCCATATGTACCTTCTTATCCCTTACTACTCCCTTTTTACCTACCTTTTCACGGCCTGCCTCAAACTGTGGCTTTATAAGACACACAAGTTCTCCCTCAGCAACCATTAAGTCCTTCACTGGTTGCAGTACCTTGGTTAAGGATATAAAAGACACATCAATGGATACAAAGGATATATTATCATCTATCTGATCCCTAGTTAGGTAACGGATATTGGTCTTTTCCATAACTACAACCCTATCATCCTGCCTAAGCTTCCAGGCCAGTTGATTGGTCCCTACATCAACTGAATACACTTTAACTGCACCATTTTGTAGCATACAATCTGTAAAGCCACCTGTAGAAGAACCCACATCCATGCAGACTCTTCCCTTCAGAAAAACCTCAAATTCATCTATGGCCTTTTCTAGCTTAAGCCCTCCACGGCTTACATACTTAAGTCTTTCACCCTTTATTTCTATCTTAGCATTAAGGGGAAATGTACTTCCAGCCTTATCCTCTCTTTGACCTTCGACAAATACATCCCCCGACATGATGATGGCTTTTGCCTTCTCCCTGGACGGGGCTAATTTGCGGTTAACCAAAAGCACATCCAGTCGTTCCTTCATACAATCACGCTTTCTTATATGTTTTTTCAATCTATTATATTTATTAGTTATAATATAATTTTATCTTGTTTCTGTTTTTATATTAGTATTTAATAGATAAGATTAAAATTATGAATTGAGCTCTTCAAGAATTTTTTTAGAGATACTTTTTGCATCTAACTCTAGCATATCAAGTAGCTCCTCCACTCCACCATGCTCTATGAATTTGTCTGGTACAGAGAAGTTCATATGCCTAATGCCTTGCTTCTTATATTTACAAAGATAGTCTGATACCTCCTGGCCATAACCACCTTTTCTTACGTTTTCCTCTAAGGTTACAATTATTTCATGATTATTAGTAAGCTTATCAAGCAGGTCATTATCAAAGGGTGAAACAAAGCGGACATTGACCAAGCTACTATCTATACCCTGTTCTTTTAAAATCTCATTCACCTGGACCCCAGTCTTTACCATACTTCCAAGGGCTAATATGGCAATTTTACTGCCATTATAGATAATTTCGCTACTTGCAAGACTGATAGGACTTTGAAATTCTTTAAGCCCTTGATAAGCCTCTCCCTTTGGATAGCGGATTGCCACAGGTCCATCATAGGATAAGGCAAAATTTAGCATATCCTCTAACTCCCACTTATTCTTTGGTGCCATAACTACAAGGTTAGGTATATGGGATAGAAATGATAAATCAAAGGTTCCTTGATGAGTCTTTCCATCTCTACCATTTATCCCAGACCTGTCTATGGCAAATACTACTGGAAGCTTATTGATGCATACATCATGAATAATTTGGTCATAGGCTCTTTGTAAAAATGTTGAATATATGGCCACTACTGGCCTAAAACCCTCTGCAGCCATACCTGCAGCAAAAGTTACAGCATGTGCTTCAGCTATTCCCACATCAAAAAACCTATCAGGAAAATTTTTCTTAAATAAGTTTAAACCTGTACCATAGGGCATGGCTGCTGTCACAGCTACTACCTTATCATTTTGCCTTGCAATATTAACTAAGGCTGATGAAAAGACCTTGGTATAGGAGGGAAGCTTTTTACTAGCAAGGGGTTCCCCATTATCAATACAAAAAGGCTCAATTCCATGATATCTACTAGGATACTTTTCAGCAGGTAGATATCCCTTGCCCTTCTTAGTTAAAATATGAATCACAACTGCCTTATTAGCTCTTCTAGCAGTCTGTAATGCAGATAATAGGCTGGATAAATTATGGCCATCAATGGGTCCTACATAGGTTAATCCCATATCTTCGAATAACATGTTAGGAAGCATAAAATACTTTATGGCATCCTTAGACCTCTTTAGTTTACTTACTATATCCCTACCTCCCGGTAACTTCTTGGTAAGGGTGTTTTCCATGTTCTCTTTAAAGCCTGTATATTTGGAATTTGTCCGTATCTTTGCTAGATAGTTGGCCATACCACCAACATTTTCAGATATGGACATATTATTATCGTTAAGTATTATTATAAGATTTGATTTTAGACGGCCTGCATTATTCAGAGCTTCAAATGCCATACCACCTGTAAGCGCCCCATCTCCAATTACAGCTACAACCTTATTGTTATCCCCCTTTAGATCCCTGGCCTTTACCATTCCAAGAGATGCAGATATGGCTGTAGAGCTGTGTCCTGTATCGAAAGCATCGCAATCACTTTCTTCCCTCTTTGGAAAACCACTTATACCATCCTTTTGTCGAAGTGTAGGGAAACATTCCTTTCGTCCAGTTAAAATCTTATGTGTGTAAGATTGATGTCCCACATCCCATATTAGCTTATCCTTTGGAAAAGTCATAAAAAGATGTAGTGCTATAGTAAGCTCCACTACACCCAGATTAGACGCCAAATGCCCACCTGTTTTACTAACATTGGATATCAAAAAAGAACGAATCTCCTCAGCAAGCATTGGCAATTCCTGTGGTTTAATTTTTTTTATATCATTTGCTTTTTTTATACTATCAAGTATGCTAGGCATACTCTAACACCTCATTTCCGAGTCTTTACTACTTCTCCCTATTCATAAGCTTTACAATTAATGCTTCCAAAAAATCATTCCTATAGGAAAGCGACCTATATGCCTTCCTTGCCCTATCTGTAACATAAGCTACTTCTTTTGCAGCATCCTCTAAGTTCATTATGGCCATATATGTGGATTTGTCATTTTTCTCATCACTATTCACTGGCTTTCCTAATACCTCATCACTGCTTGTCACATCCAGGATATCATCTCTTATCTGAAATGCCAAGCCTATGTCTCCTGCAATGCTCTCTATAATAGCAAGCTCCTTTTCACTGGCTCCTGCTAGGCTTGCCCCAATCATCATGGAAGCCTCAATTAGACCAGCAGTCTTAAGCTTGTACATGGTATTAATTCTGTCCTTTGTGGCTAGCTGACCCTCAGATTCTATATCAATAACCTGGCCACCAATCATACCATGGATTCCCGATTTGTTTGCCAAAATCCTTATTGCACTTGATATTTTTTTGTACATAGATAGGGCATCATCTGATGAGTCATCTATAAAATCATATGCTCCTGCTGCAGTCTCAAAGGCATAGGTAAGCAAGCCATCACCTGCAAGAATAGCCATTGCCTCTCCATATACTATATGGGTGGTTTTTCTTCCCCTACGGTATTCATCATTATCCATAGCTGGTAGGTCATCATGTACCAATGAATAGGTATGAATCATTTCTATTGCCGCTAAAAAAGGGTTTAACAATACTGTATCTTTGCCTCCAAACAGACGAAAGCTTTCAAGCATAAGCATTGGCCGAATACGTTTCCCCCCAGCCAAGATACTATAGGACATAGCTTCAATTACTGTCTTATAATAACCCTCTTGCTTTGGTAAATAGTCCATAAGGACTTTTTCAATTTCTATTATCCGTTTATCCAGTTCTTGCTCAAAGTTCATCAATTTCTCCACTTTCACTTAATATAATAAGTTCCTTTTCTACCTTATCAATAGAATCATTGCTTGCCTTTAATAGCTTCACACCCTCCTGATAAAGAGCAAATGAATCTTCCAAGCTTATATCAGGATTTTCAAGGTCCACGATAATTTTATCAAGTTTCTCAAAGGCTTCTTCTAATTTAAAACTATTCTCTGCCATAATAACCTCCCTTACAGATCCATAATATAAGTATTCCCTTGAAATGTATAGACAACCTTTACATATCAATATAACTATAACACATTAATCAAGGTCTTCCCCCATATCTCTTTTTATCTCCTTAATAGTATCTACCCTTGATATTATATCTCCGTCTAATAAAGAAACAACTAATATATCATCCTTTCTAAGCCCATGTACACTTTGTATGGGCTTTCCATCCTCACCACAAACTAAACCATATCCTTTTTTTAACTTTGCCAAGGGAGAACTTCCTTCCAACCTAGTTATATATAGGTCTAGCTTATGCCTAACATCCTTTAGCTTTCTTTCCATATTATGAGTAAGCCTTTGCTCTGCATCAACTAATGCTTGTCTTTTTTGCTTGATTTGATATGAGGGACTAGCATAAAAAAGTCTTAACTTAAGCTCCCGTAGTTTTGACTGATGTCGTGTTACATTATGCATAGCCGACTTATACATCTGTCTTTTATAGTCCTTTATAAGATTCATAAAAGATATGTAATCATTTACTGCCAGCTCAGCTGCAGCAGAAGGAGTTGGCGCTCTTAGATCTGCCACATAATCAGCTATAGTAACATCAGTTTCATGTCCCACTGCAGATATAATAGGAGTGCTACAAGCATAAATTGCCCTAGCCACAAGCTCCTCATTAAAGGCCCATAAATCCTCTATAGACCCTCCTCCTCTACCAACAATTATAACATCCGGTTTAAGCTTATCCAGGGCCTTAATTCCCCGGACTATACTTTCTCCTGCCCCTGCCCCTTGAACCAAGGCTGGGTATAAAATTAACTGAATATAAGGATTTCTTCTTTTTGATATATTAATTATATCCTGGATTGCTGCCCCTGTAGAAGCGGTAACAATGCCCACACGACTTGGATAAAGAGGAATAGGCTTTTTATGTGCCTTATCAAATAGGCCTTGAGCATGTAAATCCTTCTTAAGCTTTTCAAATCGCTCATATAATGCACCTTGACCATCCAAATTTATTTGACTGGCATACAGCTGATATTTACCATCTCTTTCATATACATTTATACTTCCAAGAACAAGAACACTTTGACCTTCCTCTAAACGAAAGCCAAGACCTCTCCTTTGTCCCGCAAACATCACACATGCCAATTGCCCCTGGCTATCCTTCAGTGTGAAATAGATATGTCCAGAGGTATGGTATTTACAATTTGAGACCTCTCCCTTTACATAGATATGGTTAAGGTAAGGATCTTTTATAAACATTTTCTTTATATATTGATTAATCTCTGTAACCGAATAAGCCTGTCCCATATATTACCTCGTTTCAAAAATGCTTATGCAAGCTTAGCCAGAACTCCATTGATAAATCCCGGTGTATCATCACCGCCAAAAACCTTTGCTAGCTCTACAGCCTCATTAATTGCCACCTTGACGGGCATTTCCTCATCAAATTTCATTTCGAACACTGCAAGTCTAAGAATAGTCAGCTCAACCTTGCCCATACGTCCCAATGTCCAGCCACTGGCTGCCTCCGAAAGCAAATCATCAATACTAGTAAGCTTTTCTAGTATTGCTTGAAACCGATTATTTAGATATAAGCCTTCCTCTTTAGTAGGCTCTTTTAAGTCAGATAAATATATTTTCACCTGTTCCATCAAATCATGGTTATCATGAAATTCTTTACGAAATAGCATTAAAAAAAGATGCTCTCTTATTTCCCTTCTAGTCACTACCATGCCTCCTTCTATAAGCACAAATAAACTCATCACTTATAGAAGTGCGAGTCTCTTTTAGCTAGAAAAAAAGGGGGCTGCAAATACTGCATTCGGGAATATCCGAAACCATAATTGCAAGATCCCCTTGTTAACACATTTACTCTTTTACAATATTTACTCCTGCTATCCTAATGTTAACTTCCATAACCTGTAGTCCTGTCATGTTTTCTATAGCAAGCTTAACCTTTTCTTGGACTTGTTTGGCTGTGTCAGGAATTCCATATCCATAATCTATGGTAAGAGCCATATCAACTGATACTGAATCCTGGCTAACTAGTACCTTAACTCCCTTTGATAAATTCTTTTTTCCAAACTTACCAGCTATTTCATTTGTAACAGTACCACTAGTTGAAGCAACGCCCTTAACCTCAGTTGCCGCAAGCCCTGCTATAACTGCTACAACCTCATCGGCAATCTGTACCTCACCCACCTTACCATTCTCATGGATTTTATATGTGTTCCTAATTTCCGGTTCTTTATTCAATGTAGTTACCTCCTATGTTACATATTATCTGGTCGTTCCTATATAACTAAACCTTAATGTTGCATTTGATATTTGTTATATAGTATTATACCAAACTTCTCATCTTTTGCAATTAATAATAAATATTTTATTATAGGCTACTCTGCCACTACTACAGGATTAATTGTTACCTTATCTATTGTAGCATTTGTTTCGTTCATAACTATATCCTCTGCAATTGCCAGCTGCTGATCTGATAATGATGGCGTGTTAATAACTACGTTTACATCTCCATCAGCATTCATAGTTACCATGGCATCTGCAAAACCCTTGGCTTCTAACATAACCTCTGTATTGTTCTCAATCTCAGCTATGTTTGTAAGCTCAATCATTCTTTCAATTATTGGCTGCTTGGAGGCCTCAGAAATATCTGAACTTTCTATGAGAGACTTAAGATCCGCTCTACTTCTTGCTCTGTCCTGTTCTCTTTCAAGCTTTTTACTCACAAAAAATCCTCCATCTAATGTGGTGCTTGCAAGAACAGCCTCTCCGGGAATTTCCTCTAGCTCAAGTGTATCATTCTGTGGATTATTTGCTGTGGTTAATATATCATCATCTGATATATCTCCTAATTCTTGTATATTATCAACATCATCATTAAAGTTTACTGGAGTAAACTCATCATTATCTTCTGTTGTTTGATTATTGGGTTCACCATCCATAATCTCATCTAAGCTTGAATCAGCATTAGTATCTGTAGTATTTGTATTATTATTAGTATCTAGCGTACCATTTTCATCATTTGATGTATCTCCTACATCGTTGGTATTTTGAACAAGATCCATACCGTTAACCATTTCATAATCCGGATTTGTTGTTTCTAGGATACCCGAGTCTTTTGGTTTATCATCGTTTGTAAAACTTAAATAACCGGCAATCACAATCATAATTGCTAAGGCAGTAATTATGATTTGATTCTTTTTAAATATATTTTTCATTTATAAACCTCCTGATTATTTTATTCCATCACTCATCTTCATTACCTTAACTTTATGCACAGGAATGTTAAATAATACCTCTGCCGCCTCTACTATATCCTTAACAATAAGGATGTTATCTCCACCCTCGGCTATGACTAGAACACCCTCTACCTCTGGTTCACGCTCCTGCAATATGTAAGGCTGAGTGTTACCATCTTTGCCAGTAACCATAACTGTGCTTTCATCCTTCTGGATACGGTTATCCGTTCTACTTCCACCCTCCCCATCAACTTCATTTAAGCCTTCCTGAGTATAAGGTACATCCTTGAGTGGGATTTGTTCCCCGGAGGTTTTTAAGGTTATCATAACCTCTACTTCTCCAATACCATTGACCTTGCGAAGGACGTTCCTAAGCTTAGTTTCTAATTCTGCTATATAATTATTCGAATCATAGCTTGTCGTATTCGTAGAATTTTGCCGTTCTGTAAGTTCTATATCTAAATTTTTAACCTTTTTTTCCTTATCACCACCTAATAAGCCCGGAAATGTGAGTATAACAAGTAAAATCCCCGCCATAAACATCATAATTAGCTTAGGCATTCCGATTTCCTTCAGGGAAATTTTCTTTTTCTCCATATTATCCTCCCTGTATACTAATATTTATATTATCTTGTTTCATATTATAGAAGTCTGATAGTCTATTTTTTATCTGTATTTCTAGAGGAGAAGGTATGTTTTGCTTGTCTTTTTTCAAATCCT
>JAAYRC010000012.1 GCA_012518975.1 Clostridiales bacterium | reverse complement strand
TTGAACAAGTGCCCCATTATATGTAACCACATAATCATCCTTATCATATAAATCAAGTAATTTTATATAAGGTAAGACTCCATTAAATGGCCTTCCGGTGGCAAGAACAATCTTCTTACCATTTTCTCTTAATCTCTTGATAAGCTCTTGACATCTATCTGAAATTTCCTTATCTTCATTTAATAGTGTGCCATCCATATCAACTGCAATTAATCTATACATATTATGCCTCCTAATTCAGTAATAATCAATTATATCAACTTCTATAAAACACATCTTATACAATGATATCTAGCAATATTTCAAAAGATATGCATAAGTTCAATTGCTTCTGAAAATATCATACATCAAACAAAAAAGCAAGTCGTATAAATTATGCAATTGTAAAAAATGAGCAGAATGATATAATATATGTAATTAGTTATAAGAGCTACAAAATATATTATATAAAGGAGAATGTGATGAACTTTATTAACTTGAACAATGATTACAATTCAAAGTCTAAAGTGTCCAGCAAAATACACATAGGTAAATATATATTACATATCAGCCTAATAGGTCTCGCAATATTTCTATGCTTCCTTCTTATTTCATGCCAAAAGAAGGATATTCGTAATATTCCAGTAATTGAACCCTTAGAAGAATCTGAAATCATTAAACTATCTATAGAGAGTAAGTTTCTTGATAAAGACGTACCCATTATCATTTATCTCCCAAAGGGCTATGGTGACGGAACTGAATATCCTGTATGGTACGGCCTACATGGCCATGGCAATACCGAATCCATGTGGATAAATAATGGTATTACAGAAGCAGCTGATGAGCTTATAGATAATGGTGAAATAGAACCATTAATTATGGTTTTCCCCTATGTTAAGGATGCTAGTTTAAAAGAAATCGAAGCAGATATAGCTGATGATGGTAAGATAGATGAAAGAAATATAGATAAATTTATAAGTAAAGAGCTTATTACATATATTGATACTAACTATTTTAGCATAATATCATCAGAAGCTAGATTCATAGGTGGATTTTCAATGGGCGGTATGATGTCTCTTCGTATAGCATTTCACCACACAGACCTTTTTTCCAAAGTAGGAGGATATAGCCCAGCCATCCTTTCCTCTGACTATTCCGATAGGCAACTAGAAGGATGGCTCTTTCCTAATGATAATCCTGATGATATTAGTGATCTTGTCAGCTTTGCTAAAGAACATGGATTTGATAGACTTGAAATATATATGGATGCAGGTAAGACTAACGACCCCTTCACTGTTGGAATACAATCCTTGCATGAGGCTCTGCAAAAAAGACAAATAAGGTCTGAGTTCCAAATCTATGATGGTGGCCATTCCTTGCAGAAGGATAAGATAAAAGACTATCTAAAATTTTATGTTGGAATACAATAAATATTAAATAGTCTTTCCTGATACTTGGAATAAAGCTCCTCCCCTATGTAAAGTCACAATACTCAGCCATAAGGCAATATAATACTCCCTATTGTTTTATCCTAAATGTTTTTGGTGCAAGCTTGTAGGCAAGAATAAATGCCACTATTGCATATATAATGCAAAATACCGTTATAGCTGTACCAAATATCAACGTGGGTATCTTTATATCCATAGCAAAGTAACAGATAAAATATGTTACAAAATTTGCGATATTATATTGTAAGCTCTTTAGCTCAAGGTTAATATTATAGGGCTGAAACAAGTAATAAAGTACTATGGTATGTACCGAGAAAAACACCGACATTGCTAATATTGATATAAATAGTAAAACATAATTAATTGGGTTGTCTGTGCCACCAGTTATATATAATAGGCATGACAAGCCCAATCCTATTACTGTTGCTGGCATTAAGTTAATTATTATTATGTATTTAAGCCTTTCTACAAAGAGCAATAATATAGCTTTGGGCTGGCGATAAAAACGATAAGATAGCATACTATGATCACAATTCATAAACATAGCTTGAGTTATTACGTTACCACGATTAACCCAATACATAACAAATAGAAAATAAGGTAGTGATGTGTGCAAAACATTATTAATACCTTTTGAACTCTCTGAGTAAATTTTACATGCAAAAACAGCCACAATAAAAGCAGCGAAAGCAAGTAAGGTAATAAACTTGGCAGACTTTGTTAACAGCTTGGAATGACGTTTCATAAATAGGTCATTAAAATACTTATAGCCTGTCTTATTGCTAGTCTGACTAGGGTCCATGGTAATTTTCTTTTTCATGGCCAGCATGGTAGCCTTGCTTGTAAACTCCTTAGAAGACCTTATCATAAAATTCTCTGGCTTTAATAGGTTTTTGTATATCCTATTGTAATCATCAAATTCATGAATATACTTGTATGAATATATTGC
>JAAYRC010000261.1 GCA_012518975.1 Clostridiales bacterium | reverse complement strand
TCTTCAATAATTGGAGTCATTCTGGGACTAGTAGCTGGCTATTTTGGAGGACTGGCTGATATTATAATTATGCGTATTACAGATACGATCATGTCATTTCCATATATACTTCTTGTGCTTGTGGCAGCGGCTATATTTAAGCCGGGTTTATGGAATATAATACTGATTCTTAGTTTTGTAGATTGGCCAGGTGCTGCTAGATTGGTCCGGGGAAATGTATTATCTATACGGGAGACCAATTTTGTAAAAGGAAACATAGTGGCAGGAATGCCTAATAGATATATTATTTTCTCAGAAATATTACCAAATACTATAGGTCCAGCCTTAGTATATTCTACATCTGTATTTGCCTTATCAATACTTGTTGAGGCAGCCCTTAGTTTTCTTGGTATGGGGGTCCAGCCTCCTATGGCTAGTCTAGGAAATATATTAAACGGGGCTGAATCAATAACTATACTTACAAGTAAGTTCTGGTTATGGGTTCCGGCAGGTGTAGTAATTATATTACTGGTTGTAAGTATTAATTTTGTTGGAGATGCTCTTAGAGATGCTATTGACCCATCTGCAAAGGAATAGGATGGACAGTAATTGGATAAAATAGAATAATATATATGTACTTATGAAAAGGGTTGTCAAAAAATGGCAACCCTTTAATCCTATTAGCAAGGTAAATACCCTTAATTGGAAATAATTGTTGTGAATATACACTAACATAATATGGGTTATCATCATGAAATACTACAGTTTTAACAAAAGTCTGTAAAAGCACTGACAAAGTGGTGGTTTTTCTGCTATAATATATTATAGATAGAATAATTAATTGCTTGTTTTTTAGCTTGTGTTTGTTTAGGCGAATGATTTATAGACTAAAGTTTACTAGAAGATGTTTTGCAACTAGAGTTTTTACAATGAAATAGGAGGTATTAAATGTATGAAATAGGTGACTATATTATTTACAGTAACCACGGTGTGTGTAGGGTGGAGGATATTGGTAGCCTTGATATATCTGGCATTGATAAGAGTGTAGAATGTTATACCCTTCAACCTGTATTTTCAAAATCAAGTACCTTATATACTCCTGTAGACAACGATAAAGTATCCATGAGAAAAGTGATTAGCAATGAAGAAGCTAAGGAACTAATAGAACAGATTCCTGACATTCCCGTGCTTTGGGTGGAAAATGACAAGCAAAGAGAAGAGGCATATAAGCAAGCCTTAAAAGATCGAGATTGTTTAGATTGGGCAAGAATAATCAAGACCCTATATATAAGAAAGCAGGAGCGGATAGCCCAGGGTAAAAAGCTTACATTCACAGATGAGAAATATCTTGGTATTGCAGAGGATTGTCTTTATGGAGAACTTTCCATTGTAATGGACATGGATAAGGACGAAATTGAGCTTATAATTAACGAACGACTAGCCCAACTTAATATGGTTTAGTTATTACAACTCCTAAAGCATGAGCATGTATATTGCAAGGAAGTATCCTAGCATAGCGTGCTCTTGTTTTTATGTAATATGAAAGTTGGTCCTATTACATAAAAAATTTTCATAGGGGGTTTAGTCTACTAATTTTTTACTAGTTGACAGATTGACAGATATAGTGTATAATAACAAGTAGATATGAATAAATATACATAAACATTATGCTTATTTAATAAGCAGTTAATAAAAATAGAGGTGATGTTAGTATGAAGAAAAGTGTATTTGTAGATGGATTAAGTGGAACAACCGGGCTTGAGATTAATGAACGATTATCCAAATATAAGGATATTGAGATTATTAAGATCGATTATGATAAACGTCGTGATGTGAAAGAACGTCAAAGAATCATTAACGAGGCTGATTTGGTGTTTTTATGTCTACCAGATGATGCTGCTAGGGAATCTGCTTCCTTGGTTACTAATCCGAAAACCAAGATAATCGATGCTAGTACTGCCCATAGGACTTCGGCTGGATGGACTTACGGACTTCCGGAGCTTTCCCCTTCTCATAGGGAAGCTATAATAAGTAGTAAGAGGTTGACTAATCCAGGCTGTCATGCTAGTGCATTTACCCTTTCCATATATCCTCTTGTATATCATAAGATTATGGCAGATAATTATCCTGTATCATGCCAAAGCATTACTGGATATAGCGGTGGTGGGAAAGGCTTGATCGGAAAATATGAGGATGATAGTAAGGACAATCCATATACCAAGGCACCAAGACCTTATAGTCTAGGCCTTAATCATAAGCATCTTAAGGAAATGATGGTTCATTCAGGACTAGCTGAAAGTCCCTTATTCCTTCCTATAGTAGCAGATTATTACAAGGGATTGGCAACTATAATTCCTATTCACACCAGGCTTCTTAATAAGCAGCTTACTGGAAGGCAGTTGCATAGTGTTCTAGAAGACCACTATAAGGGTCAAAGGTTTGTAAAAGTTATGCCATATATAGATGAAGAAAGCTTGATGGATAGTAGTGATTATATCTTTGATGGTGGTCTAGATATAACAGCATGTAATAATACAAATATGGCTGAAATATTTGTATTAGGAAATGATGCTAATGCTAAGTCTATGATAATAACTAGGCTAGATAATTTAGGTAAGGGAGCCTCTGGTGCTGCCATTCAAAATATGAATCTTATGCTGGGATATGATGAGGATTATAGTTTAGTATAATATAAATAGGGCTAAGTCTAGGTAATCTAATACCTAGGCCTAGCCCTATAAGCACATTAAGACTATTATTCCTTATCCTCTGATAGGACCAAAGTATTCATCATTTTATGAAGCTCCTCTAAAAGACGAGCACCATCCTTAAGGTCTAAGTTCAGGTTGCATATAAGTTTTTCAGGTATACTTAAAGCTTCATCTTGAAAGTCTCTTCCCTTCTTAGTAAGGCTAATATAAACATTTCGTTCATCCTCTTTACTACGATTTCTAGATATATATTCTTGGGCTTCTAATTTCTTCAAAAGAGGAGTTAGGGTACCAGAATCCAAAAATAGTTTTTTACCAAGTTCCTTAATGGTAATCTTGTCCTCCTCCCATAAGGCCATCATAATAATATATCCAGTGTAGGTCAGATTATATGGATCCAGTAAAGATTTATATTTTCGAATAATTTCTTTTGAACAGACATACAGTGAAAAGCAAAGTTGATTATCTAATCTTAGGATATCATATTTATTTTTATTGTCATCTTGTCTTGTGTTAGTATTCATAATACCATCCCTTTCTATTTTGTATGGTTAATAGATAATTGCGAGTTTCGCAATTGCCTATTTTATAGTCAAGTATATATAAGTGAAAATCCAATGATTTGTTTATATTGACATATCGTACAATTTAATTTTATACAATTATTTTAAAAATGTCAATTAAAAAGCAAAATATACTTGACAAAACGCAAAAATAGTGTAAAATTAAATTGTAAACAATTGATACATCGATTAATACTTAAATTCATAACATAAAAATTAATGATTTATCAAACAATATATTTATTAAACTAAAAGAAACTAATATAAATAAACAACAAGTTTATAGAAGGAAGGAAGTATGTATATGAAAGATATAAAAAACCTAATAGAAAATCGTCGGACTTATTATGAAATTGATAAAACTTCACCTATCTCAGATGAAGAAATCAGGGAAATTGTTGAGCATTCAATAAATTATGTTCCATCAGCTTTTAATTCACAAAGTAGTAGAGTGGTTCTTCTTTTTGGAGACCAACATGATAAGTTATGGGAGATTACAAGAGAGACCCTAAGAAAGATAGTTCCTGCCGATTCATTTTCATCTACTGATGCTAAGATAGATGGATTTAAGAAGGGATATGGAACAGTACTATTCTTTGAGGATGATGCTGTTATTGAAGGTCTTCAAGAACAGTTTCCTTTATATAAGGATGTTTTCCCACTCTGGTCACTTCAGTCTTCTGGAATGCTACAGTATACTGTATGGGTGAGATTAGAAGGAGCAGGCCTTGGTGCATCACTACAGCACTACAATCCCTTGATTGATGATGAGGTTAAGGCTAATTGGTCTATACCTAGTTCATGGAAGCTTCTCGCCCAGATGCCATTTGGAACTCCAACTAATGAGCCAGGTGAAAAGGAATTTGCCCCAATAAAAAGCAGATTTAAGGTGTTTTCATAAGCTAAGAATTAATA
>JAAYRC010000011.1 GCA_012518975.1 Clostridiales bacterium | reverse complement strand
CAATATGTACCTAATTTTATTAAAGGATCTCAGGTGGAAATTGCGGGAGCCGATAGAGGTAGTTTATATCATAAGGTCTTGGAGCTTCTTAATCCTGCAAGAGTAAAAAAATACGATGACCTGAATCAAGAAATAGAGGCTATGATTCAGACTGGGAGAATCAAAAGGGAGGATGTTAAAAAGCTTAATATTGGAAATATATATAGGTTTACCCAGAGTGATGTTGCCAAGCGTATAATAAATGCAGATGCATCAGGAAGCTTATATAAGGAGCAGCAATTTGTAATAGGGCTTAAAGCATCTGACCTATATCTTGAACATGATAGTGATGAGCTTATCCTAGTTCAAGGAATAATTGACTTGTTTTTTGAAGAAGAAGGAGAACTAGTGATTCTTGATTATAAATCTGATCTTGTTAAGGAGGAAAGTCAACTAATTGATAGATATGAGACTCAATTAGTCTATTATAAGAAGGCACTGGAACAGATACTAAATAAAAAAGTAAAGGAAATGATTATATATTCCTTGTACTTGGGTAAAGAGATATATATAAGATAGAATATTCCCTGTAAACCTGGTTACACTCTAGAAAAGAAAAAGGAAAGGGTGTATCAGGATGGCAAAGAAAAAAGAAAAGAAAATTGATCTTAATAATCTTAAGCCTGAGGAGGAAATGAAATACGAGATAGCCAGTGAGCTAGGTTATCTTGATAAGGTACTTACCAGTGGGTGGAAATCTCTAACCGCCAAGGAATCAGGAAGAATAGGTGGGATAATTACTAAAAGAAAAAGAGAGTTGAAAAAGCAGAGTGAAGTTAGTGAAATAGAAGAGACATAGATAAAGTGAGTGCTTTAGAATAGGGATATATCTTTTTGGAAACTCGGCATAGTCGTTATATGACTATGCCATTTTGCTGTGTTCTATAATTAACTGTTTCCAAAATGGAAATAGTTCAAACGATATATGCTAATGTGTTGGCGACTTCATGGATGAGCTTGCTAAATTTTAGAATATAATGTAGAATTAAAGAAAGTAAAGAAAAAAGCGAGGTGGTATTTTGTCATATCAATTTCGAGATCCAATACATGGATTTATAGAAGTGAGCCCGCTTGAATTGAAAATCATTGATTCTCCCCCCTTTCAACGATTGCGCAATATAAAGCAATTATCGACTACATATTTAGTATATCCTGGTGCAGAGCATACTCGTTTTGGACATTCGTTGGGTGTTATGCACTTAATTACTAAAGCTTTCGATTCGGCATTAGCAAACTATAAGAAGGCTAAAGGGACACCCCTTTTTGACGATACTATAAAAGAGTGGTATAAGCAAATATTAAGATTAATAGCATTAACACATGATCTTGGACATGCTCCATTTTCCCATGGATCGGAGGCGCTTTTCGACGGTGATGCAGAACATGAAGATTTCACAAAAAAGATAATATTTGAGACTGAAATTTCCCAGCATATAGATGATATTGGGAAAGATTTTTGTCAAAAATATAATGTGGGTGATGAGTATAAGATAACACCTGAACTACTGTGGCTAATATATGGTGAGAGAAATCCTGAATTGAATCCGAAATACATAATGCCAGATTATAAGTTTTTAAAAAGCTTTATGGATAGTGAACTAGATTGTGATAAAATGGATTATTTATTAAGAGATTCATATTACTGTGGAGTTAATTATGGAAAATATGATTTGAATAGGTTGCTCTCTACTTTAAATGTATACTATAATGAAAGTGACAATATTATGCAATTAGCTATAGAAAAAGGAGGTATACACACGTTTGAGGAGTTCGTAATTGCCAGATATTTTATGTTTATTCAAGTGTATTTTCATAAGACTAGGCGATATCTTGATAAACTTCTTGTTGAGAATATTTCAAAAATATTACCAAGTTCAAAATATCCTGATGATCTTTGTGAATATCTGAAATGGGATGATCTGACTGTTCTAGATAAGATAAGAGAATCTAGGTCTACTAGTCCTATTGCAGAACAATTTTTAAGCCGGCTAGTTATGTCCTGTGTTTATGAAACATCAGCTCATAGCAATAAGGGAAGCGATTCTAAACTGTGTAACCTCATTAAGAAAGAATTGCGAAAACAATTGGATTGTGATATATTTGAAGACACACCCAATAAGATGCCACATAAAATTCCCACCTTGGAAGAGTATGATGCAAGTAGTGGTAAAGGTATTCCGGTATTAGTTCGTTATATGGATACACCTTCAAACGTTGCATACGAGTCATTATTGTTGCAAAGTCTTATTAAACCAATTAACATCAAGCGGCTTTACGTAGAAAAAAAGTATGTAAAAAAAGCGAAAGAGATTGTTAGTGATCTATTAAAAGGAGATGATAACTGATGACTAAAGTTTCAAATAATGTGGCATATATTATTAAAAGGATTAATGAGGAATGGGGAAAGAAGCCGGGTAAGAAAATATTGCAGAAAATGGTTTTTCTAATAGAAGAAAAGGGCATTGACTTGGGTTATGAATATGGCCTACATTTTTATGGTCCTTATAGTGGAACTTTGGATTCAGATACTGCACTTCTTCATGCAGAAGGAATAATTGACTTTCATTATTCGGGTTATTCTCATTTAATGGGTATAAATGAGGACATTGAGGTAAATTCTGATGGACTATCAAATGAGCAGAAAGAAGAAATTGACAAGCTGCTAAACCGTTTTAAAGGGCAATCTCCATCATATTTGGAATTGTTGACAACCGCAATATACGCCTATAATCATTTGGAAGATAGGTCTAAAGAAATAATAATTGGTGGTGTCAAAAAAATTAAAGGATCAAAATATTCTAGAGAACAGATTGAAGATGCTTTAGAGGATCTTGTATATTTTGAAAAGCACATTACAGCTTAACTTATAAATAAGCACCACTGGAAATCCAGTGGTGCTATTTTAAAATGGAGATTGATATTTTTTATTATTTAGCTTCAGGTTTTTGAT
>JAAYRC010000057.1 GCA_012518975.1 Clostridiales bacterium | reverse complement strand
TTTTTTTATCTGTCATTGGCTGCTGGCTACTTCCATCCCAATATGTGGTACAACGGGAAACAAGTACGTCAGGTGCACCCTTAGTGTATTGCATAAACTTTCCGTTTTTAGAATCATGGACTGTAGTCATTAGCTTTCTAGCAGAGTCAAATGGAGCCTCACCAACTCGTGGTGTCTCATTTTCCATTTCTTTTTTAGAACAGCCAAGCTTATATGCGTAGTTTACAAGTGCTGCCTCTGTAGGTTCTCCTTCTGCCTGATTGGCATCATTAAGGTTGGCATCGTTACATAATGCCATTGCTCGTCCTAACAGCAATTCATCACTGCTATAGTGGTCTACAACAGTCATTTTATTCTGTGTTAATGTGCCTGTCTTATCAGAGCAAATTATATTTGTACTTCCTAGGGTCTCAACTGCTGTCAGCTTACGAATCACAGCATTACGCTTAGACATATTAGTAACACCAATAGAAAGAACTATAGTTACTACTGCTGCCAAGCCTTCAGGAATGGCTGCTACTGCCAAGGATACGGCAATCATAAATGTGTCTAGTATACTTTCACCAGTAAGGTCTGGATATAGTCTAAATACGCTAAATATAAATATAAACACACTAATACCTAAGACCAACCAGCTTAGGGTCTTGCTTAATTGGTTAAGTTTTATCTGTAGAGGAGTAGCATTTTCCTCTGCCTGGGTTATGGCATCAGCTATTTTACCCATCTCGGTATCCATACCAGTAGCCACAACAAGAGCCTTACCTCTGCCATATACAACTGTACTTCCCATATATACCATGTTCTTTCGGTCACCCAGAGATATATCCTTTTGTTTTCCAAGATGTAAAACATCTAAAATCTTGTCTACTGGAACACTTTCACCAGTAAGGGCCGCTTCTTCTATCTTTAGACTTGCACTTTCTAAGATTCTTGCATCAGCAGGAATTGAATCCCCTGCTTCCAAAAGAATCACATCACCAACTACAAGGTCCTCACTTTTAACCACTTGTGGCTTGCCATCCCGAATTACATTAGAGCTTGCGGCTGATATAGCTTGCAAGGCCTCGATTGCCTTTTCTGCTTTACTTTCTTGGTATACGCCAAGGATTGAGTTTATAACAACAACTCCTAAAATAATGATTACATCAGCAAATGATTCGTTGGCAATTACTGCTGTTGCCGCTGATATAAGGGCTGCAACCAATAGGATGATGACCATAGGATCCTTAAGCTGATTTAAAAACCGTAGGAATAAGGAAACTTTCTCTGATTCTTTTAGTTTATTAGGTCCGTTATTCTCTAGTCTTTCTTTGGCCTCATTGCTAGTTAGACCTGTTGCTGCTGATTTTACCTGTTTCATAACTTCCTCAGCAGTTTGCAAATACTCCTTCATATATTTCCTCCTAAAAATTAGTATAGTATGATCGAGATTGCTTGAGTGCTTGGTCTTGCACTAAGAATTGCATATAAATTGCATATAAGCTTATTATCTGCAATTTTATAAAAAAGACTCAAGCACAGCAAAAACTGTACATGAGTCTCACATTTTAAGATTAGCCAGGTTATTATTAACCATGATGTTGACGTTCTCACGCTAATTAATAGCGCATATTACTCCCTCATATTGTGTAATTCTACCATATGCAAAATAAACAAGTCAATACATTAAAATTAATATTTGGTTAGAAAAACAGGCAAAAGTCTATGTAGCCTAAGCTGGTTTTATTAAATGATAACTATTATCAATAACCTATTGACATACATCTTGTAGTTAAGTATAATGTGAGCACAATATATTGTGTATTATTAAATCCTTAGATTAATTACATCTAATTTGTAAAGCATATTATAGCTTACCAAGCGTGAAAAATAAAAGTATGTAAAATTACAAGCGAGAAAAATCATAAGTATGTAAAGTTACAAGTATGTTCAATTACAAAATTACAAGTGTATAATTACAAGTATGTAGTTACTAGTATGCAATTACATGTATGTAATTATAGAAAGATAAGCACAGTAGTATAAGAAAAAACAGAATTATTTACAGTTATGTATATGTCAATACATATTTGACAATAGGACATAGGGGTATACATAGGAATGGAGGAAAGATGGAGAATTTATTTTCTGAACAATTTTTAAGTACATATCGCAATAAAAAAAATCCACTTAGCCATATAGGCGAGTTTGTTTATCTTAGAACATATTCAAGATATCTGGAAGAAAAAAAGAGACGTGAGACCTGGTTTGAGACGGTTCTTAGGACCACAAAGTATAATGTTGAACTGGGTATTAAGTATAAGAAAAAGATGGGTCAGCCTATTAACATGGAAGAAGAGATCAAAGAGGCAGAGCTTTTATTTGATAATTTATTCAATCTAAGAACCTTTACTTCTGGTAGGACACTTTATATGGGTGGTACAGAGGTGGTGGATAAGTACCCTTTATCTAATTATAATTGTGCCTTTACTGATATTGAAGATTTTTCGGATTTTGTAGATGTATTTTATCTTCTTATGGTAGGTAGTGGAGTGGGTATCCGTATTACTAAGGATTTAATTGCTAAGTTTCCTAAAGTCCGCTCTGTTAGCCTAGAGGGTCGATATGACCAATCTATTAGAGAAATAACTTCAAAGGAAGATATGGAGGATAGCAGGTGTATATTTGATAAGGATGATGGGTCAATTGCTGTTATTTTAGTTGGTGACAGCAAGGAGGGTTGGTGTCATGCATTAAGGTGCTACTTTGATCTAATATCCTTAGACAAGTATAAGGATGTTTCTAGGATAATAATTGATTATAGCTATGTAAGACCTGAGGGAGAAAGGTTAAAGAGGTTTGGTGGAAGAGCATCAGGTCACAAGTCCATTAAGAAAATGTTTGAAAAGATTAACCGAGTTATTAACCGAAGGCAGGAGGGACTACTAGGAACTATAGATGCTCTTGATATAGCTACTATTATAAGTGAGAACGTAGTATCTGGTGGTGTAAGAAGAAGTGCCATGATGGTCATATGTGATGAGGATGATGATGAGGTTATTGCTGCAAAGCGTAATATTTATAAAGTGGTTGATGGTAACTGGATAGAGGACAAAGAGATATCCCATAGAAAGATGAGTAATAACTCAATATTTTATAAAAGTCGTCCTTCCTTAGAGAGAATTAAAGAAATTATAGAATCCATTAAGGTAAATGGCGAACCTGGATTTATTAATGGTGCAGAGGGCCAACGAAGAAAGCCAACATTTAGGGGATGCAATCCATGCGGAGAAATTCTACTCCAGTCCAAGCAATGCTGTAATCTTACTACTAATAACCTTTTAAGCTTTGTTAAGGGGACTGTTCTTGATGAGGAAGCCTTAACAGAAACCATTAGGCTTTCCACTAGGGTGGCTATAAGGATGACCTTAGTTGATGTAGAGCTTCCTCAGTGGAACAAGGTAATGCAGGAAGACAGGATAATAGGAATATCCCTAACTGGAATGATGGATATGGTTAATAAAACAGGTATGACCTATGATTACTTATCGGCCTTGCTATCAAGGCTAAGAGGAGCGGTTCATGAGGAGGGAAACAGGTATTGCGCCCAGCTTAATATAGAAGCTCCACAGCTTATGACCACCCTAAAGCCAGAGGGTAGCCTATCAACACTTCCCTGTGTAAGTAGTGGAATACACTTTGCTCATTCGAATTACTATATAAGAAGAATTAGGATATCGGTAACTGACCCCTTGTATAAAATGATAGAGGCCTTGGGTAGCTATCCAATTTATAATGAAAATGGTCAGTCAGATGAGGATTGCACTATAAAGGTTATTGAATTTCCTATCAAGGCTCCAGAGGGAAGAACAAAATATGATGTTGGTGCTATTGAACAGCTAGAGCTCTATAAGATGTCTATGAATAGCTGGTCAGATCATAATTCATCCATAACTGTCCATGTTAGAGACCATGAATGGGAGGATGTGACAGACTGGCTATACGATAATTTTGACCATGTTGTGGGAATAACCTTCCTTCCTCTTATGGAGGAGACCTACCCCCTTCTTCCTTATGAAACAACTACTAAGGAGGACTATGAGGACCGAATTCGCCAGGTAAAACCTATTAATTACGAGCTTTTGGCAAGATACGATGACGATGAGGAACAGGATATTATAGATGATGAATGTGAAACTGGAATTTGCCCTATCAGATAGTTCTATATAAAAAAAGTCAAAAGAATAGGTTGTCGGGTTTTTGCATATGATGTGCTAAGGATAGCCATAGTTGGAGTGAACCCCTTGCCAGCAAATATAGTAGGAGTAAAAGAAAAGGTTTTACAAGAGAATATGTATTATAAGTATAATATGATATTAAGCTATACAATAAGATATCCTTACTTTACTTCCCATAAATACCAAGACACATTGAATAAGATAAATTCTTATTATGAGACTAGGGCACATATATATGTCAGAACCCATGTAAGGGACCTATATCAGATGGCTGTTGTAGAATATGAATATTCAGTAAGTAATGATTTTCCGATTAGGCCATTTGAATTGGTGACTGAAATTAATGTGACATATAATCAAGACTGTGCTCTTAGTTTATACTTTGATAGATATGAATATACTGGTGGAGCCCATGGTATAACAAAAAGAGATTCAGATACCTGGGACATAGTCTGTAGTAGTCCAGTTAGAATTAACAGCTTATTTTTAATGACAGATGATGTTAATGCTTTTGTTACAGAAGTTATTGTGGAACAGATAAGACAGGAGTTAGAGTCCGAAGTTTTTCCTTATTATGAGGATTACCAAACTCTTGTGGTAAATAAGTTTAATCCAAATAACTTTTACCTAACAGATAAGGGGGTAATAATATATTTTCAGCAATATAGTATTGGCCCATATGTAACCGGTATCCCAGAGTTTTTATTAGCTTATGGAATCGGAGGCCTAGAAAAGCCTAGATACTGCT
>JAAYRC010000056.1 GCA_012518975.1 Clostridiales bacterium | reverse complement strand
TTGAGGTTTCATAAGAAACTCTATAGTTATATACTGAAATGTATGTCAAATAAGGTAAAGCCCTGTATAATGTATCTTGACTTAAGGGGGCATCAGTAAATGCATGAGTTTGTATCTTCCCTTTAGTATTAAAGCTTATTACTAAACTTTCGTTTTCATAGATATATTCTCTATTATATAAAAATAGATTATTTCTTAAAAGTTGCATTATAGAAATTCCATTTGCACTTGCAATAGCCTCTAGAGAATCACCTGGCTTCACTATATAAGTTTCCTTTGGAATAAGGATAACTAAGGCTTGCCCAACAACTAATATCTTAGGATTTGATATACCGTTATCGCTTATTAGTCTTTCAACAGAAATCCCATATCTATCAGCAATTGATTCGACACTATCACCATGTTGTACAATATATATTTCCATAACAATACCCTTTTATAGGACTCTTATAATATTGTATGCTAAGATTAAAGTTATAAGACAATATATAAGTAAGTTATGTATTGATAAATTGGTAGAACTGCTTTAAATTAAGTAAATAATCTATTAAACTTGACAAAATCCAGACAAATTAAGCTAAAACATTGGAAAAGTTATACATGATATAGTATTATTAAGAAGATTCAAATTTAAGGAGGAAATTGTATGGAGGACATATACGATAAGCCTTTACATATATTAAAAAAAGTATTTGGTTTTAATGAATTTCGTGAAGGACAGGAGGAAGTAGTTAAAAACATTCTATCAAAAAGAGATTCTATTGCAATCATGCCAACGGGTGCAGGTAAGTCTATATGTTATCAAGTACCGGCACTTGTCTTTGAAGGAATAACAATTGTTATTTCCCCCTTGATATCTTTAATGAAGGACCAAGTGGCAGCTCTTAATGAGGCCGGAGTTCATGCTGCATATATCAATAGCTCACTTACACCTAGGCAGATAAGTCTAGCCCTTCAATATGCAAGTCAGGGTAAATACAAAATTATGTATGTAGCACCAGAGCGCTTGGAAACAGAAGAGTTTATAGAATTTGCATCTAATGTGGATATAAAGATGGTTACTGTAGATGAGGCCCATTGTATATCTCAATGGGGTCAGGATTTTAGGCCGAGTTATCTTAAGATAGTTCAATTCATAGAAGGGCTTCCTAAGCGTCCAATAATCAGTGCTTTTACAGCGACAGCAACCCATGAGGTTATTGAGGATATTTCCTGTATTCTTAAGTTGGATAATCCATTTAAGCTGATTTCTGGGTATGATAGAAGTAATTTGTATTATGAAGTCCGATGTCCAAAGAATAAGGACGAGGAAATTGTGAATTATGTTAAGGAGCATAGGACACAATGTGGAATTATATACTGTTGCACCCGTAAGTCTGTGGATGAATTACAGGAACTCCTTGAGGCGAAAGGCTTTCCAACAGCTAAGTATCATGCAGGTATGAGTGATTCTGAACGAAATGATAATCAAGAGGACTTTATATACGACAGAAAACCAGTGATAGTAGCTACCAATGCATTTGGTATGGGTATAGATAAGTCCAATGTAAGATATGTAATTCATTATAACATGCCAAAAAGCATGGAGGAATATTATCAGGAGGCAGGTCGTGCAGGCCGTGATGGAGAGGCAGCAGAATGTATATTGTTTTATGCTGCAAAAGATGTAAGAATCAATCAGTTTCTTATAGAGAAAAGTCATGAAAATGATGAGCTGACTTATTCCCAGAGAGAAGTAATAATGCAGCGAGATGATGAACGCTTAAAAGCTATGACCTATTATTGTTTTACAAAGGATTGCTTAAGAGAATACATACTTGGTTATTTTGGTGAATACGGCCAGGCTTGCTGTGATAATTGTATAAATTGTCAGACTGAATTTGATGAACAGGATGTAACAGATATATGTAAGGATATCATTGGATGTATAAATGAAAGCGGGCAACGTTTTGGTATAAATGTAATAGCCGCTACATTGATGGGCAGGAAGTTAGCAAAGCTATCTGCCAATAATATGGTCAATAATAGCTATTATGGGAAATGGTCTTCAAAAAAGGAGGCCTATCTTAAGCATATTTTTAATAAGCTAGTTATTGATGACTATCTAAGCCTAACGAATGATAAATACTCGATTGTGAAGTTAAATAATAAGGCCAAATCCATTATATCTGGTGATATAAAAGTAATAATGAAGCTTGCAAAAAGAACTGAGGAATATAGTGGGGCTGAGGAAAGAAGGGGGCTTCGCAAGTCTGAAGTTTTAACATCTAAGGGGTTGGAATTGTTTGAGGATTTGAGAAACTTAAGAACCATTAAGGCAAAAGAGGAGGCAGTACCGCCCTATATTATATTTACAGATAAAACCCTTATAGACATGTGCATAAAGCTTCCATATAACAAGACTGAAATGTTGATGGTTAATGGAGTTGGTGATCATAAGTATGAAAAATATGGTCAGTTGTTTATTGATGCCATTTATAGATTTACAGGTGGGGAAAAACAGAAGTTCTACTACGAGGGTGCAGATGAAAATAGCAAATTAGGGTCCCAAAAAGGCAATGATAAAATATTCAGACCTAGAAAGAAAGGGGAATTCTATCTTACAGATTACATAAAGAAGGGAATAAAGCCATTGGGAAAGGTAACAATAAGCCAATTCGTTGATCATTTGAATGGGCTTAGGGATGAGACTACAATGAAACGTATAGCAGGATCTCATCTCACTGCAATATTAAAGGAAGAAGGCTTTGTTATAGATGAGTTTAACAAATTGATAGGACGAAGCACTCTTACCGTAACGCAAGAAGGTGAAAAGCTTGGAATATCAACAGAGAAAAGAATTAGCCAAAAGGGGAATGAATATAGTGTTTTAATTTATGATAATAATGCACAGACCTATTTACTTTCTCTTATTGAAGAGCGATGGAACTAGTAGAATAAGGTTTAT
>JAAYRC010000260.1 GCA_012518975.1 Clostridiales bacterium | reverse complement strand
TGATCGATAGTCTTCGCCTTTTTTTATGCCCAAAAACAAAAAAGAAAGGAATGAGAATAATCTATTTTGATTACATAAATCCAAAGACGCGACTTTAATTTTATAAATTTATGTATCTGTAAATTCAAATCAATCAAAGAGATTATAGGCATAATGCGAAGTTGAGCTAATTCGAGTCTTCTTGTTAAGGGTGGTTAAAATGAACATTATTAAAAGAATCTTTCAAAAACGAAAAAATGGCGCAAGCGCTATTGGTATTATTGGTGAGGCTGACGGTCCGACTGGTGTTTTTATTGCAGGCAAAAAAACATCAGATAACTCTGACCGTCAAATATTTCTTAAATATGCAAAGACAAAAATTGAGGCAAACTATCGTTCCATTTATGAATTAGAAAATCATCTTATAAATGACTATAATGCCGTTCCATATCAGCTTTCAGAAAGAAAATTAGAGATGCTAAAAGCAAATGTTATTATGAACAGGTTTAGAAAAGTATTGAATTTACCAGAATCCCTTGGAGAAAATCCTACAAAAAAGCAGCTTCTTGAATATGCGCAAAATGATACCTCCTTTGAGCAAGCAAGAAACTATCCGACTGAAAAACTAGGATTGATTATGAAAGCCTATAAACTGTCTCTTGCGATAGATGGTCGGCGGGAAGCAATCGTTGAATTGGAAATGACGAGTGAATATATGAGTATTTCAGATGCTCCCAAAGAGGTAGTCGATGCTTTATTTATATGGCAGGGAGTTAGCGAAGAAGATATAGCGAATGAATCCCCCCGATTTATTGCCTATGCGTACACATTAAGAGATATGGGAAAGATATAGAATACAAAAAGAATATAGTCTGTATTTATGGGGACGCATAATATTATTTAGGAGGATAAATCCTCCGTTAATAGTTATTAAAAAAGTATATTTTACTTAGGAGGATAAATCCTCCGTTAACAGCTATAAATAAATTATATTTACTTAGGAGGATTGGATGAAGTTATATATTAAACAAAAAGTATTCTCGTGGGCAGGTAAATTCAATATTGCTGATGAGCATGGCAATACTCGGTATTATGCAGAGGGTCAATTATTTTCATGGGGTAAAAAACTTCATATATATAATAATAGTGGACGTGAACTTGCCTTCATACGTCAGAAGCTTATGTCATGGCTTCCTCGCTATTATGTGGAGATTGATGGAGTTACGGTTGCTTCAGTGGTCAAGGAATTAACTTTCTTTAGGCAATCCTATCGTGTGGAGGGCTTACCATGGCAGATGAAGGGTGATTTATGGGAGCATAACTATGTTATGTATGACCATAGTAGCAATGAGATTATGAGGATGAGAAAGGCTTGGTTTACATGGGGAGATAGCTATGAGCTTGAAATCTTTAATCCTGACAATGAACTTCTTTGTCTTTGTGTTGCATTAGCAGTTGACTGTGCTGTGGCTCAGTCGGATTAGGATAAGGCTTTTTGAGGATGATGTATCAGGGTATTATTTACCTGTATTATGAGAAGTATATTATATATATTATAATTTCATAAAATTGCTGTCATTTTAAAGAAATTATGATATACTGATTTCTGAATAAATATCAATTTATTTTTACTTTTAACAGCGGATGTCTGATTTAATAGATTTATATTAGAGGCAATCCGTATTATATTGGAGGAATGGAAATGGACGATAACCCTGACGCCAATCAGATAGGCATTCAGATTATGATTTTGGTGGCTCTAACACTTGTTAATGCATTTTTTGCCTGTGCCGAAATGGCTATGGTATCTGTTAGTAAATCAAAAATTCGTAAATTGGCGGATGAAGGAAAAAAGAGTGCGAAACTTGTTCTTAAGTTTTTGGACGAGCCTACGAGATTTTTATCAACAATTCAAGTTGCAATAACACTTGCAGGATTCTTTTCTAGTGCTTCCGCTGCAACAGGACTTTCAAAGCCTGTGGGAGCTTGGCTAAAAGGTATGGGAATATCATATGGTGAAAAAATATCATTTGTAGGAGTAACCCTTATCTTATCTTATTTTACATTGGTTTTTGGAGAATTGGTTCCAAAAAGAATTGCCTTGCAAAAGCCTGAACAAATTAGCATGTTTTGTGTTAAGCCAGTAAGTGTAGTATCAAAGATTGCATCACCCTTTATTAAGTTGCTTACATTTTCTACGAATTTAGTAACTAAACCCTTTGGACTTCGGGAGGGGAATACAGAAGAAATGCTTTCAAGAGAGGAGATTAAATCTCTTGTTAGGGAGGGACAAGTTCACGGTGTATTAAACCTAAAAGAAAAAGAAATGATTAATTCTATCATGGAATTTGATGATAAGATGGCAAAGGAAATAATGACGCCGAGAATAAATGTTTTTGCGATAGATATATCTGATCCTATAGATGATTATGTTGATGAACTTATGAAAGCTAAATACTCTAGGATTCCAGTGTATGAAGAGGATGTTGACAATATTATTGGTATTTTATTTATTAAGGATTTTCTTAGAGAGGCAGTAAAGCGTGGTCCATCGAAAGTGAATCTGCTTTCAATTCTTCGAAAGCCATATTTTGTTCCAGATAGTAAATTCATCAGAGACCTATTCAGAGAGCTGCAGCAGTCTAAGAAACAGATTGCAATACTGATAGATGAGTATGGAAGTTTTGAGGGAATAGTCACTATGGAGGATCTGGTTGAGGAGGTAATGGGAGAAATCGAAGATGAATATGATCCTGGCTTGTCAAAGATTATGAAGTTAGATTCCAACACATATCTGATTGATGGGCTTGTGTCTATAGGTGAATTGAATAATAAGCTAGACTTAAACCTATATTCTGAATATTATGACACGATTTCAGGATACTTAATTGATCAGATTGGGTCTATACCTAAGGAAGAGGATGATAGGACCATTGAAATTGATAACCTTGTATTTAAGCTTGAGAGTGTTAGGCATAAAAGAATTGATAAGGTGAAGCTTTATATTGAACCTATAGAGAAAGAAGAAGAAATAGCTGTGGAATAGATATATAAAACTTTTGTAAATTAAGGGCTTGAACTGCCCCTATGTGTAAATGATAATATTTCGGCTTCAGATTTAAAGCTAACATCTAGGGTTGCAGGGCAATCAGTATAATTGTAGTGGTTGGAAAAGAAGATGATATTAAGAAATTTGAACGCTTTATAGTTAAATAAAGACTAAAAATTATATTAGTTTAAAACATAGAGTAACTGACTAAGATTCAAAAACTTGAAACTTGGTCGGTTACTTATTTTATAAAGAATAATTTGAAAATCTTGCACTATTAAGTTTATTATGAATAAACTAAACTGAGAGTATTGGATGCAAAGGGTATATTGCATTTCGAGGAGGTATCTATGAATAACAATCAAAGAGACGGTAGCCTTTCATACGCTGGAATTCCATATGAGGATATAAATTGGTATGATATTAGTGGCCAGCCCTTTGGAATTGCCTCTTATTTTAATGCTATTGTTTTTGGAGATGCCAATAATATTGTGGATACAAAAGGAGCTTTTGCAGTAGGGCGAGATTTTGTAAGCCCAAGAAGCTTAAGCCTTGCCTTTGGGAATGATAATGAACTTGCAGGAACTGGGTATAGTCCAGACTTTGTTAGGTTTTTGATTGGAAGAAATGTAGCCATACAGGGGCCACTTGTAGTAGTTGGTCACGTAGTTGCTGGAGGAAATTTCAAGGCCGCAAATGGAAGTACCTATATGATAGGTAAGGATGGAAGCTCTAATCAGGTCCTGGTTCTAAAAGACTTATATCAAGTACAAGGGGGGAGCCCTTATTGGACGCCTAATGACAGAGGGACACACTATGCAATATCAAGCTATGATGTAGCCCGCTATATACCAGCAGCTAGAATCGGGGCTGATGTAGCTGGATTTTTTAATGCTGCCAGAGAAAGTATAGGAAATTATCATAAATGTATAAGTGGCTTAACTGCAAATGGGACTGTTATAGATCATTTCCATGAGAAAATACTTAGGGGTAACGATCCGGTTCAAAATGTATTTATAATAGATGCAAGGCCAAATGGAATACTAAATAAGGAAATTAGATTTGAAATACCTGAAGAAAGTATTGCAATCGTTATATTTAGAACTGGTAATAATGCTCATATCCAATATGGACTTTGGGGTGCAGAGCATATGGCTAACCGTAGCTTATATGTATTTGAAGATGCTACAAACATTTATATGGAGGTGCCTGCAGCTATCTGGGGAAGTATACTTGCACCTAATGCCATGTTCCATGGGCATCAAACTGGAGGCCATGTTAGTGGCAATGCTGCATTGGGATCATTTGCAGTAAATGCAAGAAGTGGTTTTGAATTTCATCTATATCCTTTTGTAGGAGGCCTGGTGTGTGAAGAGATTGCCCCTTCGATTCCGGATGTGTCAGACCGAATACCAGTCCAAATACCTACTCCTTCTCCACCACAGATACCAATATCACCTATAGTGGAGCCGATTATTGAGTGTCCACCCTGTCCG
>JAAYRC010000055.1 GCA_012518975.1 Clostridiales bacterium | reverse complement strand
TCTGAAATATCAGATACTCTAACGCCAGATTCTCCTGCGGAAAGTTCATATATAGCTTCCAGATAATTTTCCATGGCATATGTTAGTTTCTCCATAAAATGCGCCCCCTTGTCTAAGTTGAGTTTCTTGTAATTTATCTACATTATACACAATCTTTTGTAATGGTCAAATAAGGAGTGGTATATTCAGTGGTTGGATATGGTGTTTTTCTAGGATAATTCTTTAAAAAAAATTACAAAAATCTAAAAAAAAGTACTTGCAAATGGTATATGTTTGGTGTATAATACGTAATGTTGTGACGTTGATAGCGTAGAAGCGTGAGGTTGCTACTGGTTTATTGGTAGGTTATTTACGTGGAGCGAAGGTCAAGTTATGAAACTGGCGACAAGTCACTGTACCCATAAAGTTTCTGCATGTGGCAGATAAAACGTGTGAAAATCTCATAACCATAATATTATAAGGACAAGGTATTGATAATGATATAAGTCCTGATAATAAATAATCCTGACAACAGTGGCTATAAAGAATCCTGTAGGCAGGATTTGTATATGGGAAATCGGGATACGCACGGACGAGTGTACAGTCACCACTTGTCGTACTGAACTTAAGTGCGAAAAGGAGGCGGCTTTTTTTATGGCAAGTCAAGTAATGAGAATTACACTAAAGGCGTATGATCATCATTTAATTGATCAATCGGCAGGAAAGATTATTGATACTGTTAAGAAGACAGGATCAAAGGTGAGTGGACCTGTTCCCTTGCCCACTAAGAAGGAAATCATCACAGTTCTTAGAGCGGTACACAAATATAAGGACTCTAGAGAACAGTTCGAGCAAAGAACACACAAGAGATTGATTGATATCATTACACCTACCCAGAAGACAGTTGATGCATTATCCAGACTGGAAATGCCTGCTGGTGTGTACATCGACATCAAGATGAAGGTGAAGTAATCAAGTGATTGAACTTCTTCTTAAAAGACATCATGGATTGGCAGATAATAAAACATAATTATATTAAATAAGAAGAAATCCTTAGGGTTTATTATATGAAGATATATGGACCATCTAGGATGATTGCCTGGGACTACACAGTATTAAAAGTGTATGGCAATCCGCTGTAGATTAATAGGAGGTAAATAATGAAGAAAGCAATTTTAACTACCAAAGTTGGAATGACTCAGATTTTCGGTGAAAACGGAGTATTAATTCCAGTAACTGTATTGCAAGCTGGCCCTGTCTATGTTACACAGGTTAAGACAGTAGAAAACGATGGCTACAGTGCAGTTCAGGTTGCATATGGCGATATCAGAGACTCTCTGGTAAGCAAACCTAAAAAAGGACATTTTGCAAAAGCCGGAGTAGAAAATAAGAGATTTGTAAGAGAGTTTAAGTTTGAAAATGCTGCTGATTATCAGGTTGGTCAGGAGATTAAGGCAGACATCTTTGCAGAGGGTGATAAGGTAGACGTTACTGCAAAGTCTAAGGGCAAGGGCTTCCAAGGTGTTATTAAGAGACACGGCTTACACAGAGGACCTATGTCACATGGTTCCAAATTTCATAGGCATCAAGGTTCCAGTGGTGCGGCTGCTAGCCCTGCTAGGGTATTAAAGGGTAAGAAGATGCCTGGTCAGATGGGAAATGTAATGGTAACGGTACAGAATCTTGAAGTTGTAAGAGTTGATGCCGAAAAGAACCTAATCCTTGTAAAAGGTGCAGTTCCTGGGCCTAAGAAGTCCTTTGTTATATTGAAGGAAGCAGTTAAAGCAAACTAGAGCTAAGAAAGGAGGAACAAAGAGATGGCAAATGTAGCAGTTTATAATATCGAAGGCAAAGAAGTAGACAAATTAGAGCTTAATGATTCAGTCTTCGGAGTGGAGATAAATGAACATTTGGTTCACAAAGCGATTGTAGGTCAATTGGCCAACAAGCGTCAAGGAACACAAAGCACAAAAACTCGTGCTGAAGTAAGAGGCGGCGGAAGAAAGCCTTGGAGACAAAAAGGAACTGGTCATGCAAGACAGGGTTCAATCAGATCTCCACAATGGAAGGGCGGCGGCGTAGTATTTGCACCAAAGCCAAGAGATTATTCTGTTAGGATGAACAGAAAAGAGAAGGCACTTGCAATCAAGTCAGCATTGACCTCCAGAGTGAATGCAGATAAATTCATGGTTCTGGATCAGTTTGGCTTTGATGAGATTAAGACAAAGAAGATGAAAGAGGTACTTGATAATCTTAAGGTTACTAGGGCCTTGATTGTTCTTGATAAGAAGGATGATAATGTAGCACTTTCTGCAAGAAACCTTCCAAACGTAAGAACAGTTTTATCGAATTCCATTAATGTTTATGACATCCTTAAGTATGATACTTTGGTGATCACTAAGGATGCTGTGGCACAGATTGAGGAGGTGTACGCATAATGGCAGATTTAAAATATTATGATGTTATTCTTAAGCCTATCGTTACAGAGAAGAGTATGGACTCTATGAGCGAAAAAAAGTACACATTTTCAGTTCATCCCGATGCAACCAAGGCACAGATAAAAGAAGCAGTTGAGAAAATGTTTTCTGGTGCTAAGGTGGCTAAGGTAAATACGATGAATCTGGAAGGTAAGAACCGCAGACGTGGTAACATAGTGGGCAAGACTGCAAAATCTAAGAAGGCTATTGTTCAGTTGACAGATGACAGTGCTGATATTGAGATTTTCTCCGGACTATAAGATCTGGTAAAAGTATAATTATCACTGATACATTATTTGAAAGGAGTGCAAATTATGGGAATCAAACATTATACCCCATATACACCTTCTAGAAGACACATGACAGGTTCTGATTTTACAGAAATTACAGCGACTAAGCCGGAGAAATCCCTTGTTGTTTCATTAAACAGAAAAGCTGGACGTAATAATCAAGGTAAAATCACAGTAAGACATCGTGGTGGTGGAGCTAGAAGAAAATATAGAATTATAGATTTTAAAAGAAGAAAAGATGGTGTTCCTGCAAAGGTAGCAAGTATTGAATATGATCCAAATAGGACAGCAAATATTGCATTACTTCACTACGCAGATGGTGAAAAGGCATATATCCTTGCACCACATGGATTAAAAGTAGGAACAAGCTTAATGAGCGGTGAGAAAGCTGAGATTAAGGTAGGTAACTGCTTACCATTAGCAAACATTCCAGTAGGTACTCAGGTTCATAATATAGAATTATATCCCGGTAGAGGTGGACAGTTGGTTCGCTCAGCAGGAAACTCAGCTCAGCTGATGGCTAAGGAAGGAAAGTATGCAACTCTTCGTCTTCCAAGCTCAGAGATGAGAATGGTTCCTATAATATGTAGAGCAACTATTGGCCAGGTAGGTAACGTAGACCATGAGCTTATTACTGTTGGTAAGGCAGGACGTAAGCGTCACATGGGTTATAGACCTACAGTACGTGGTTCGGCTATGAACCCTAACGACCATCCACACGGTGGTGGTGAAGGTAGAACAGGTATCGGTCGTCCAGGTCCTTCAACACCTTGGGGTAAGAAAGCTCTTGGTCTTAAGACAAGAAAGACTAATAAGAAGTCTAATAGACTGATAGTAAGAAGAAGAGATGGAAGTACTGTTAAATAGGTAGTTCGTATACAAATCATTGTGTATCAATGAACATTAATTCTAAGGAGGTTAGAATACATGGCTCGTTCACTAAAAAAGGGTCCATTCGCTGATGAGCATTTATTGAAAAAAGTAGATGCACTTAATAAATCCGGCGATAAGACGGTTATAAAAACATGGTCACGCCGATCCACCATTTTTCCACAGATGGTTGGACATACAATTGCGGTTCATGATGGAAGAAGGCATGTTCCTGTATATATAACAGAAGATATGGTAGGCCACAAACTTGGTGAGTTCGTTGCTACCAGAACTTATAGAGGACATGGAAAAGACGAGAAAAAATCTGCTAGGAAATAATAATGGCATTTAATGGAAGGAGGTTTATCCATGGCAAAGGGTCATAGATCCAGAATAAAAAGAGAAAGAAATGAGATTAAGGACAACAGAGCAAAAGCAAAGTTATCTTATGCCAGAGTGTCTGTTACCAAGGCATGCTTTGTATTAGATGCCATTAGAGGAAAAGATGTGCAGACAGCACTTGGTATTTTAGCATATAGTCCAAGATTTGCTTCTAGGCTTATAGAGAAGCTATTGAAATCAGCAATTGCAAATGCTGAGGTTAAAAACATGGATCCAGATAAATTATATATAGAAGAGTGTTATGCAAACCAGGGTCCGATTATGAAGAGAATTCAACCAAGAGCACGAGGCACCGCTTATCGTATTGAAAAGAAAATGTGCCATATAACACTAGTGCTTAATGAGAGATAAGGAGGGCAATAATGGGACAAAAGGTTAATCCTCACGGCTTAAGAGTCGGTATAATTAATGATTGGGACTCTAGATGGTATGCTGAAAGCGATTTTGCGGATAATCTTGTAGAGGATTATCAAATCAGAACATATCTCAAGAAAAGATTATACAGCGCAGGTGTGTCCAAAATTGAGATTGAAAGAGCTTCCGATCGTTTAAAAATAATAATTTTCACAGCTAAGCCGGGTATTGTTATCGGTAGAGGTGGAAGCGAAATAGAGAAACTAAAAGTAGATGTTCAGAAAATGACAGATAAGAAGTTAAACCTTGAAATAAAGGAAGTAAAAAGACCTGATGTAAATGCGCAGCTTGTAGCAGAGAACATCGCATCACAGCTTGAGAATCGTATATCCTTTAGAAGAGCTATGAAGTCTACAATGGCTAGAACTATGAAGGCTGGAGCAAAGGGAATAAAGGCAGCAGTTGGAGGACGTCTTGGCGGAGCGGATATCGCCCGTACAGAGTTCTATAGTGAGGGAACTATACCTCTACAGACACTTCGTGCTGATATAGATTATGGTTTTGCTGAGGCTGATACCACTTTTGGTAAGCTTGGTGTAAAGGTTTGGATCTATCATGGAGAGGTGCTTCCCAAGAAAGAAGCAAAAAAGGAAGGGAGCGATAAATAATGTTAATGCCAAAGAGAGTTAAACGTCGTAAGCAATTTCGCGGTAGTATGGCTGGAAAAGCTTCCAGAGGTAATACATTAGCCCATGGTGAATATGGGATTGTTGCCTTAGAGCCCGCTTGGATAAAATCAAACCAGATCGAGGCTGCCCGTATAGCCATGACTCGTTTTACAAAGCGTGGTGGTAAGGTTTGGATTAAAATATTTCCTGATAAACCAGTAACAACTAAACCAGCTGAAACTCGTATGGGTTCAGGTAAGGGTACACTAGAGTATTGGGTAGCGGTTGTTAAGCCGGGACGTGTTATGTTTGAAATTGCCGGAATACCTGAGGAGACTGCAAGGGAAGCTTTACGTCTTGCAACACATAAATTGCCGGTTAAGTGTAAAATCGTGTCCCGTGCAGACTTAGAAGGCGGTGAAAACAGTGAAGAATAAAAAATATGTAGAAGATTTAAGAAAAAAATCAGCTACAGATTTGAATGAAGAATTAGTAGCTGCGAAGAAGGAACTTTTCAACCTTAGATTCCAAAATGCAACCAATCAGTTGGATAACACAAGTAGAATCAAGGAAGTTAGGAAGAATATAGCTAGAATACAGACTGTAATTTCTGGAATGAATAAAGCTTCCAATTAAAAGGGGCTTCTGGGCCATAACTAAAAGTCCAAGGGTCCTGGAAAGGAGTATGTATCGTATGGAAAGAAAGTTAAGAAAAGTACGGATTGGCAAGGTAGTAAGCGACAAGATGGATAAGACTATCGTAGTTGCACTAGTTGATAATGTAAAGCATCCGTTATATGGTAAGATTGTGAAGAGAACCTATAAGCTAAAAGCTCATGATGAAAAAAATGAATGTAGAATAGGCGATCGTGTAAAAGTTATGGAGACAAGGCCCCTGTCTAAGGACAAAAGATGGAGACTTGTTGAAATAGTTGAAAAAGCAAAATAATAGAGCTTAATACATCTGTTTAGCAAAATTATACAAAGTTGGATTTATTACAACTGAAAGGAGTAATATCATGATACAGGTTGAATCAAGACTTAGAGTCGCCGATAATACCGGTGCAAAAGAGTTGCTTTGTATCAGAGTCTTGGGCGGCTCAGGCAGAAGATATGCTAATATTGGCGATATCATTGTTGCTTCGGTTAAAGATGCAACACCAGGTGGTGTTGTTAAGAAGGGCGATGTAGTCAGGGCTGTTGTGGTACGTACCGTTAAGGGTGCACGTCGCAAGGATGGTTCCTATATAAGATTTGATGAAAATGCTGCTGTTATATTAAAAGAAGATAACAACCCAAGAGGAACTCGTATCTTTGGTCCAGTAGCAAGAGAATTAAGAGAGAAGCAATTTATGAAAATAGTTTCTCTAGCACCAGAAGTATTATAAGGAGGTGTCGACCATGGCAATGATGAAAATAAAAAAGGGTGATAACGTTAAGGTTATTGCTGGCAAGGATATAGATAAAGAGGGCAAGGTTCTTGAAGCGAAGGATGGCAAGGTTATTGTAGAAGGCGTTAACATGATATCCAAGCATACTAAGCCCAATCAGACAAGTCCTAAGGGCGGTATTGTTAAACAGGAAGCGCCCATTGATGCTTCAAATGTAATGTATGTTCATAAGGGCAAAGCAACCAGAATCGGATTTAAATTCGTTGAAGGAAAAAATGGTCCTAAGAAGGTACGTTATGTGAAGTCAACAGGCGACGTGATTGACTAATAAAGAGAGGAGGTTTTGGTAAAGGTGGCTAGACTTAAAGATTTCTATTTAAATGATATAGTTCCAAGCATGGTAAAGAAGTTCGACTATAAGAACACAATGGAAGTGCCAAAGCTTGATAAAATTGTCATCAACATGGGTGTTGGTGAAGCTAAAGAAAACGCTAAGGTTTTAGAGTCTGCAGCCAAGGATATGGAAATTATTGCAGGCCAGAAGCCAGTAATTATAAAGGCTAAGAAGTCAGTTGCTAACTTTAAGTTAAGGGAAGGCATGGCAATAGGATGCAAAGTTACCTTACGTGGCGAGAGAATGTACGACTTTGCAGATCGCCTAATAAACCTAGCATTACCAAGGGTTCGTGACTTCAGAGGAGTTAACCCTAATGCTTTTGATGGCAGAGGTAACTATGCACTTGGAATTAAAGAGCAACTAATCTTCCCCGAAATTGATTATGATAAAGTAGACAAGGTAAGAGGAATGGATGTTATTTTTGTTACTACAGCAAAGACGGATGAAGAGGCTCGTGAACTGTTAACTGGTTTTGGAATGCCATTTAGAAAATAAGGAGGAATTTCCATGGCTAAAACGTCAATGAAAGTAAAACAGCAACGTAAGCAGAAATTCTCCACAAGAGAATATAACCGTTGCAGAATTTGTGGCCGTCCCCATGCGTATTTGAGAAAATATGGAGTATGCAGAATATGTTTTCGCGAATTAGCTTACAAAGGACAGATACCAGGCGTTAAAAAGGCTAGCTGGTAAGAGGTTAAGAAAGGAGGCAAATTTAATGACAATGAGCGATCCCATTGCAGATATGCTAACAAGAATCCGTAATGCAAATACTGCAAAACATGATACAGTTGATGTACCTGCTTCTAAAATGAAAATTGCTATCGCAGATATCCTTATGAAGGAAGGATATATCAAAAATTACAAGATTGAAGAAGTTGGAAGTTTTAAAACAATCCATATTACATTAAAGTATAGTGCTGATAAAAATGTTAAGATCATCACCGGTCTTAAGAGGATCTCAAAGCCAGGTCTTCGTGTTTATGCTAGCAAAGATCAGCTTCCAAAGGTTCTTGGTGGTTTAGGAATAGCTATTATTTCAACTAGTAAGGGTGTAATAACAGATAAAGAAGCAAGAGAGCATAACGTAGGTGGAGAGGTACTTGCTTTTATATGGTAAGCTAAGGACCAGATAAGATATGGCTTAATTTATGGGATATTTATCCCAATTATTATAGGAGGTGCGGGCATGTCACGTATAGGAAAAATGCCTATCGCTATACCTGCAGGTGTAACCGTAGATATAGCAGAAAATAATAAAGTGACCGTAAAGGGACCTAAAGGAACATTAGAGAGAGTGTTAGCTTCCGAGATGGTTATTGAGGTGGCTGGAGCAGAAATTACTGTATCTAGACCCAATGATTTAAAAAAGATGAAGTCTCTACATGGACTTACAAGAACACTTATTGCAAACATGGTGCAAGGTGTAACTGAAGGATATCAAAAGACACTGGAGATAAATGGTGTTGGTTATAGGGCAGCTAAGGCTGGTAAGGAATTAACTCTTACCCTAGGTTTTTCACATCCAGTAGTTATGACGGATCCTGAAGGAGTCGAATCAGTTTTAGAAGGACAAAATAAGATTTTTATTAAAGGAATAGATAAAGAAAAGGTTGGCCAATACGCCGCTGAAATCAGAGCAAAGAGACCACCCGAGCCATATAAGGGTAAGGGTATAAAGTATGCTGATGAAGTAATCAGACGCAAGGTTGGTAAGACCGGTAAGAAATAAAGGAGGAGTGAAATAACATGGTTAAAAAAGAAATAAGATCTGATATTAGAAGAGAAAAGCATAGAAAAATCCGTAACCGTTTCACGGGTACTCCTGAGAGACCGCGTTTGGCTGTTTTTAGAAGTAATAATCATATGTACGCTCAGATTATTGACGATGTAGCAGCTAATACTTTAGTATCAGCTTCAACCCTAGATAAGGATGTAAAGGCAGAGCTTGAAAAAACCAACGATGTAGCAGCAGCAGCCTACCTTGGTACTGTTATTGCTAAGAAAGCATTGGAAAAGGGTATTAAGGCTGTTGTCTTTGATAGAGGCGGTTTCATATATCATGGAAAAGTTAAAGCGTTGGCAGATGCAGCACGTGAAGCTGGTCTGGAATTCTAGGTAAGGAGGAAAACACATGAAACGTTCTAATTTTGATACAAGGCAAAATGATGAATTTGATGATAAAGTAGTATCAATCAAACGTGTTACCAAGGTTGTTAAGGGTGGACGTAATATGCGCTTTACAGCACTGGTTGTTGTTGGCGACAGGAACGGACGCGTTGGTGCAGGACTTGGCAAGGCAACTGAGATTCCCGAAGCAATACGTAAGGGTAAAGAAGATGCCAAAAAGAATTTGATTAGTCTGCCGATTGACGAAAATGGTAGTATACCTCATGATTTTATCGGAAAATTCGGTAGTGCTGAGGTACTTCTAAAGCGTTCACCAGAGGGTACTGGTGTTATTGCTGGTGGACCTGTACGTAATGTACTTGAGTTAGCTGGATACAAGAACATTCGTACAAAGTCTCTTGGCTCAAACAACAAACGCAATGTAGTTTTAGCTACTATTGAAGGATTAAGCCAATTAAAGACCCCAGAGGAAGTAGCAAAGCTTCGTGGTATTTCAATAGACCAGCTTTCTTAAGAGTCTACCAGTAATATAATATGGAGGTGTCAAAATGGCAGATAAATTAAAAATAACATTAGTGAAGTCTACGATCGGTGCCATTCCTAAGCATAAGGCAACAGCTAAGGCTCTCGGCTTAAGAAAGCTCAATAAAACTGTTGAAATGCCAGATAATGCTGCAGTCAGAGGAATGATTGATCACATACAACATTTAGTAAAGGTTGAAGAAATATAATTTCTGAAAGAAGGAGGTGCACGTAGATGAATCTATCAGAATTAAGACCTGCGGATGGTTCAAAGCAAGAACGCTTTAGAAAAGGCCGTGGACATGGCTCAGGTAATGGAAAGACAGCTGGTAAGGGCCATAAAGGACAGAAGGCACGTTCCGGGGCTCCTAGAGTAGGTTTTGAAGGCGGACAGATGCCATTATACAGAAGAATTCCAAAACGTGGTTTCACTAACAGGAATACAAAAGAAATCATTGCAATTAACGTAGATGTATTAAATAGATTTGATGATGGTGCTACAGTAACAGTTGATTCATTAATAGAGTCAGGAATTATAACAAATCCTAAGGATGGGATAAAGATTCTTGGCAATGGAGAACTTACTAAGAAACTGGATGTCAAGGTTAATGCATTTAGTGC
>JAAYRC010000054.1 GCA_012518975.1 Clostridiales bacterium | reverse complement strand
TGAAATCATATCAACCAAGCAAATAACCACTGACATGCTTCCATCAGTACTTGAGGCATTGTCCCAAGAAGAGGCTGGATTTTCCTTTACTAATTTACTTAAAAGCATGAAGGTCGGAGGAAAAAACTCTGGTATGGACGGCTTGTTTAGTAGCTATGGTAATTATACTGTTGATTCACTTTTGGGAGACCTGGCTGATGATGTAGTGGACCGTATCCTAGTCTTAAATTATATTAAAGACCATTACCACAGATTTCCTTGCAATAATGATGAGAAACAAGGCAGAAAGCCCTCAGTCCTATCTTATGAATGGGAGTATTTAATATGTGGTAAGGAATCAGATAAGGATAACATTGAAAAGATTATTGGAAGGTTAATATTAATTAGAACTCTTCTGAATTTTACAAGCATATTAGCTGATAAAGAAAAATGGAATGAGGCTAAAGCAATAGCTTCCACCTTGGTTGGTTTTACGGGATTACCTATATTGGTTGCTATAACACAGGCAATATTAATGGTACTATTAGCCATAGCCTCTGGTCTGGTAGATACATGTGCACTTCTAATTGGCAAAAGCCTACCCATTCTTAAGAAAAAAGTAGACCTTAAATATATTGATCTTTTAACCTTATCAAGAGAAAGTATAGGAAAAAAAGCAGAGGCTTATAAGGATGATAAAGGATTTGACTATAATGATTATATGATTTTATTTTTATGTTTGACAGATCAAAAGAAGTTGTCATATAGAATGATGGATCTAATTCAGGAAAACATACAACTTAGGTATGGGACTGAATTTTATATACAAAATTGTATATTTGGATTTGATGTAGAGGCTGTATTCAACATAAAACCATTATTTACATCACTTTCATTTATGAAAAAACAGCTCAACATAGATATCAACAAACCATTTGTAGTTCAAGTAGGATGTAGCTATTAAATCTTATGTCTAGTAAAGATGGTGGTCTAAGATGTCCGCTCTTCTTCTCAATAATACATTTCTTTTTTCATTTCTATTAATTCAAATAAAAATTTTCTCTCTCCAAGAAGTCGTTTGCTAATACATTATTATTTATATAGAAGAACGGACATCTTAGGCCATCATCATGGAATATGTAAATATAGGGGCCATATTAAAATGAATCTTATAAAAGATATAAACAAAACAAAAGAAAAAAGAACAAATGCCTCTCTAACAGTGGAAGCATCACTGGTATTGCCATTGTTTTTGTTCTTTTTCATGTGCTTTCTCTACTTTATACAGATAATTACTCTTCAGGAAGTTTTACAAGAGGCATTAACAGAAACAGGCCTTAGTATGGCAAGAACAGCATATATATATTCGGATTTTAATGATGGTAAGGAGATGGAGGGCTTAGACCCATCTCTCCTTGAAGAGGGAGTCCGTGTAGGACTAGATGAGATAAAAGGGGCCATTATTAATAATGTGGCCCTTAAGCATGCTGTAAAAAGCCGGATTAATATAGATATGTTGGACAAATCCTGTGTTTCGGGTGGATTTGATGGTATTAATTTTGATAAGTCAAAGATATTAGAGGGTGATGATAATATAGATATTGTAGCCACATATCAGGTCAAGATTCCTATTAAAATCTTTGGGTTATATAAAATGAATATGATACAAAGGGTGAAGCTTCGAAGCTGGATGGGACATCAGCTTCCTGCCATTTATACTATGGTTGATGAAGAAAATAATGAAGAAGAAGATCCTATAGTTTATATTACTGAAAGTGGATCAGTATATCATCTTGATAGAAACTGCTCTCATATAAGCCTATCTATACAAGCTATAGGTGAAATACCTTCATGGCAAAGAAATGAAAGTGGAGGAAAGTATTATCCCTGTGAATCTTGTTGTAAGAATGATATACCATCAGCTACCTATTACATAAGTTTATATGGAGACAGGTATCATATAGATAGGGGATGTTCAAGAATAAAGAGAACCGTGAAACCTATACCCCTATCTGAGGTTGGGGATAGGGCAGCATGTAAACGATGTGGTAAATAAGAATTAAGATAGGAGTAAATATGTTTGAATATGTAATTAGAGGATTAATAGGTATCTTGTTAGTAATAGTAGCTATTCAAGATATAAAATGGAAGAAGATAAGGCTATGGATTGTTATACTTAGTGGATTACTTTTATGCTTATGTATCCCTTTTTGCTCTACATTATCAATAACTGACAGGGTATGTGGGCTTGTAATTGGATTAGGTGTGATTCTTTTAAGCAAGGCTACTAGGGGAAAAATAGGTATGGGAGATGGATTGGTATTAGGAGTTACTGGCATGGGACTTGGTTTTTGGGGTAATATGGAGCTTTTCGCCCTGGCACTTGCAATTGCTGCATTTTTTTCAATAGTGCTTATAATATTAAGCCGGGCTAACAGAAAGAAAAGTATTCCCTTTATGCCATTTCTCCTTCTATCATACATGTTTTTAAACATCCCAATATGGGGATAAGAATTAGAAATGATGTTGTGTACAAACTAGGAAGGGGGTATGTGGATTGAAAAAAATGATTAAAGCAAGTTTCACCATAGAGGCTGTATTTGTTATGCCTATAGTTCTCTTTACTATGGTTTCAATAATATTTTTATCCTTCTTCCTTCATGATTATTGTAGATTACAAGGGATTACTGATCATGTACTACATAAGGCTATAATAAACCTAAAGCAAGAGGGGGACATTAAAACAGGGAGGGTTAATTATGATCTTATAGATAAGGGTTTAATAAGAAAGAGTCTTGAAGGCTCATATGATAGAGAGAAGGAAATAGAAGCTTACCTTACTAAGATCCTATCTAAGGGATTTCTTACAACAAGAGTTACTGATGTCCAGGCTTCAGTAGAAACGTTAAAGGTTTATATTAAGGTTGAGGGGAGGTTCGAAAGCCCTATAAAAGGTTTACCGGGTGTGAATTCATTAGTCAAGCCAATTGTTATAGAGCTAGGAGGAAGATATCATAATCCCTCAGATACAGTCCGGATATCAGAGGTTATTTTAGACACTGGTTCAAAGGTTAAAGGATATGATGAACTAATGGATAAGCTGAGAGGACTCATAAAACGATAAAACTTTCTACAAATGGTCTATGTAAATTATTATATAAGGAGTGTATAGAATGGAGGTTAGTTATATAAAGGATCTACATAATAATTATCTCGTATTGCCAAAAGGTGATGATAATGGAGAAACTTATTGTGTTCGCATGCTACAAGCAAATTCAATAGAGGGTATTATTAAGCCTGATAAAAGAACTATTGACAATAGCATCCTGTATTATTATGACATTACAGCAAAGCAAACCATAGATATTCTATATAATAAAAACCCAATAAATCTGGAGCAAATTAGAAGTCTGTTTACAAGCTTGTCAGATATAATAGAACAAAGCTATAAATATCTCTTAAATGAAAATGACTTATTGATTAATCCAGAATATATATATTATGAGCTTGCTTCTATGCAGGTAAGGGTATGCTATCTACCTGGCTACAATAAAGATATAAGAAAGCAGATGGCAAGCTTAATAGAATATATTATGAATAAGGTGGAATACAAGGATAAAGAGGCTGTACTTTATGTATATAACCTATATGCGGTCTGCCGTAATGAGGAGTATTCATTTATTAATTTACTATCAGCAATAAAAGAGAAAATAGAGGGAAATCCCGCTAATAATGAAAAGAAAAAGATAGGTCATATAGAGACTTATAAGAATAAGAAATCTGAGCCAATTTATGAAGATAATTATCCAAGGAACCAGCCACCACTTATGATGGAGAAAATATCAGAGGATAAAGAGCAAGTATATTATCCCTTAAGTACTTATATCTACACAGGTTTTTGTCTCATAGGACCTATGATGGTTCTTTTTATTTGTATTAAAAGCAAAATCATATATAATTCTTTTGGAAATCGTATTGAATACGGAAAGCTTATGGTTTTAATCTTAATACTCATATGTGTAGTTGGATATTTTTTAAGAAAGATATGGGATAAGAAAAACAGATTAACAAGAATAGTAAGCGAAGAGGAATATGTAGATCCTAGAAAGATAAATAAAACTATTATTGATACAAATACAAAGCAGAATCAGACAGATGATGAGCTTTATTCATGGCCAGGAGTATTGGAGGCAGAAGAAAATGACAAGGAACCAATCAAAAACTCTACAGTACTACTTAGTACAGATAATAATATCAGTCCTACTGTACTTTTAAATGGTAATACTACAGCGAGAGGCTGTTGTTTTATACCTGAGAATACCAATGTATATGAAGAGATACAGATAAATAAGTTTCCCTTTATTATTGGAAAAAGTAAGGGAAATGTGGACTACTGCCTAGACAAGGAAATAATAAGCAGATATCATGTTAAAATAACAAAGGAGGATGATATATGCTATATTACAGATTTAAATTCAACTAACGGCACATGTTTGAATGAAAATCCTCTGCCTTGTTATAAGAGACATGAAATTAAGGATGGAGACCAGGTAGGTATAGCTGGTATTAAGTATTTATTTAATATAGTATAGGAAATGTATTGTACAAGCCTTGATAGGAGTGTTACAATATTAGTAATATTTTATGATGTAAAGGGGCTTTGGCATGAGGAAGTATATAATGGCTTTTGACCAGGGGACAACTAGCTCTCGCTGTATTATATTTGATAAGGCTGGAAAGATAAAAAGTATGGCTGCAAAGGAGTTTACTCAAATATATCCTAAGGCAGGATGGGTTGAGCATGACCCAATGGAAATCTGGTCATCGCAAATTTCTGTTGCAACCGAAGCTATGGCAAAGCTGGGTATCCAAGCAAGGGAGATAGCTTCTATTGGAATAACCAATCAGAGGGAGACGACCATTGTCTGGAATAAGAATACTGGACAACCCATCTATAATGCTATTGTCTGGCAGTGTAGAAGAACAGCCGATATGGTTGAAGAAATAAAAAACAAAGGATTAGAGCCTTATATAAGAGAAAAAACAGGTCTGGTTCCTGATGCCTATTTTTCTGCAACTAAGATAAAATGGTTGCTAGATAAGGTTCCAGGGGCTAGAGAGGAAGCGGAGAGAGGCGAGCTCCTGTTTGGAACAGTAGATACTTGGCTAATATGGAATCTAACAAAAGGAAGGACTTATGTAACGGATTATACGAATGCATCCCGAACAATGTTATTTGATATAAAAGAGCTTTGCTGGGATCAAAGGATATTAAAAGAGCTTGATATACCCTATAGTATGCTAGCAAAGGTTAAGCCATCAAGCTGCCTATATGGTGTTACAGATAGGTCTTTATTTGGAGAGGAGATTCCTATCTCTGGGGCAGCAGGAGATCAACAGGCGGCATTGTTTGGACAATGCTGTTTTGATAAGGGAGAGGCCAAGAATACCTATGGTACAGGCTGCTTCCTACTAATGAACACAGGAGAAGAACCAGTTGTGAGTAAGCATGGTCTTATTACCACCATAGCAGCATGCTCAGATAACAAAGCGATATATGCTTTAGAGGGAAGTGTATTTGTAGCAGGTGCAGCTATACAGTGGTTAAGAGATGAGCTTAGACTAATTCGTACGGCTTCTGAGAGTGAAAAGTATGCTAATGAAGTAGAGGATACTAATGGAATATATATCATACCAGCCTTTACAGGACTGGGTGCTCCTTATTGGGACCAATATGCTAGGGGAGCTATAGTGGGGATTACTAGAGGTTGTAACCGTGAGCATATTATCCGGGCCACGCTTGAATCCATTGCCTATCAGACCTATGATGTATTAAAGGCTATGGAGGGAGACTTGGGTCAAGGATTGAAATCACTAAAGGTTGACGGTGGGGCTTGTGCTAATAACTTTCTTATGCAGTTTCAGGCAGATATACTAGATAGTAAAGTGTTAAAACCAGAATGTATAGAAACAACTGCTCTTGGGGCAGCATACCTTGCTGGTCTTTCTGTGGGCTTTTGGAAGGATAAGGATGAAATCAAAAACAATTGGGCCTTGTCAAAAACCTTTATACCCAGTATGGAAAAGGAAGAAAGGGATAGGCTGTTAAAGGGATGGCACAAAGCGGTTAACCGTTCGTTTTCATGGGAAGAAAAATAATAAAGTTAATAAAGATATATTAGAGGAAATATCAATAAGTAGGATAGGACTATAGATTAATGAGAATAGAAGATGGTATAATTAAACAATTAACAGATATGGGCTTTCATAGACTTGATATAAAGACAAGGGCTATGGATTTGTTTTATTGTTCGGATTACACTGGAACGCAAATTGTCTTGATTCTACGGGTAGTAGCTGGAAGTGAATTAACATCTGAGGAATATCGGCAGATTATAAATAATACAAAAAAGCGTTTTATTGAAAGTGGATTTTCAGATATTAGTTTATTGGGTTTAATACTTACTGCCTCAGCTGAGAATGCAAAACGATTTTATATTGATCAAGATGATCATATGATAGTTGACTTGTGGAACAGAAGGCTTATTGTATATGAAGACTGGTCGCCTGTTTTTTCACAGCTTATTCCTAAGCTAGAGGATATTATTCATGATGAAGCCTATGAAATAGGATTCGAAGAGGGAAAATTAGGTAGTCATCCCTTAAAGATACAATGGGTTACTTTATTTAATACCATTATTATTGTAGCTATTATTCTTATATACCTCTTAACACACCATACAGCTATATTTGGAGAGGATGGATTAGCTCTTCAAAGAGGTGCCTTATCCTGGTTTTTTATAAAGGAGGAGGGGGAATATTATAGGATATTAACCTCCATGTTTTTGCATTCGGATTTTGAGCATTTGATGAATAATATGCTTGTGTTATTTTTTGTTGGAGATAATTTAGAAAGGGCAGCAGGGAAAGTAAGATATTTGTTGATATATTTCGGCTCAGGAATTATTGCAGGTATTTCATCTATCAGTTATAATATGGTAAAAGACAGAATGGTATTATCAATTGGTGCATCTGGCGCTATCTTTGGTGTTGTTGGAGCAATGGCATATATATTGCTTGTTAATAAAGGACGGTTAGAGGATATAAGTAGTAGACAGATTTTGCTATTAACAGTATTCAGTCTTTACGGTGGAGTTGCTAATGCAAATATAGATAATGTAGCACATATAGGGGGTTTTATTGGAGGTATAATACTAGCCGCTATTTTTTACCGAAGACCCAGTAAGTTACAGGTGGATGAGTCTTTATAAGCTACCAAGGAGACAGGAGGAGATTTGATTTATGAAAATAAACATATATTATGGTGGTAGGGGCCTAATCGAAGATCCGACACTTTATGTAATTAGTAAGTTAACAGAGGTATTAGAAGAAATTAGAGTTCAAGTAACTAGATATAATCTTTATGAAGAAAAAAATACTATAGCCATGCTACCTAAGACATTAAAGGAGGCAGACGGTATTATATTGGCCACTACGGTTGAGTGGATGGGGATAGGCGGTTACATGCAACAGTTTTTAGATGCCTGCTGGCTATATGCAGATAAGAGTAAATTAGAAAAGCTATATATGATGCCTGTGGTCACAGCTACCACTTATGGAGAAAGGGAGGCTATGCTTGTACTTACTCAGGCATGGGAGATGCTTGGGGGTATACCATATAGTGGTTTATCAGCCTATGTCGAAAATCATGTAGATTTTGAGACAAATAAGAATTATTCAAATGTAATAGAAAAGAAGGCAGAAGCATATTATCGAGTTATAAACCAAAAAAGAATAATGCTTCCTGCAAGCAATATCCTACTTAAGCAAAGTATACTTAAGGGTAATTCTATTGTATTGACACCCCAGGAAAGTGAGCAATTGTCTATGTATGTATCGGATGATGCATATGTAAAGAAACAAAAAGAGGACATAGAGGAACTTACTCAGTTATATAAGGAAATGCTTAGTGGTGGGGATATTGATAATGATAAGGAATTTATTCGTAATCTCAAGGAAAATTTTCATCCAATAGAAGACTTTTCAGCTTCCTATGCTATTATCTTTTCTGACATAAAAAAGACCTTGGTTGTTGACATACAGGAGAACCGTTTGAAATGTTATTATGGTGATAAACCAGATGCAGATGTGATTGCAAAGACCACCAGAGAGGTGATGAACAAGCTAGTACTAGGTCGGATTACATTTCAAGGGGCCTTTATGTCGGGTGATTTGACTGCAAAGGGAAATTTTAAAACACTTCGTACCTTTGATCAAGTATTTCAATTTAATATACTATAGAAAAGCTAATTCTTCTGCCAAGCCGTCTTTAGTCTTATTAATCTGTTGTCATTGGCAGTAGAATAGTAAAGCTGGTTAGGGATGTAGAGGAAGATACACTAATGGTTCCAAGATGACTTTTGATAATCCGTCTTGCCAGTGCCAGCCCCACACCAGAGCCACTTGTTTTATTGGTTACAAAAGGATGAAAGATTGTAGCTATCTCATCCTCAGGAATAGGCTGACCAGTGTCATTAATTTGTATAGAAAGCATAGGCTTATTTTGGCTGGTGTTGATACTTAAGATAATTTCTATATAATCCCCAGCGGATGTTGCTTCAAGAGCATTTTTAAGTAAATTGGATAAGACTTGCTTTATCTTATCAGGGTCACAGTAATAAGAGGAAAAAACCGACTTGTTATCAGTGGTGGTTACCATGGACAGGTGTTTTTCTTGATTATCTATCTGAGGCATATAGTTATTTATTACAGATTGAATAAGTGCTAAAAGATTAGTGTTTTTCATATTGAGTTGGCTGATTGAATTTAGCAATGATGCATCTGACATCATTATCTCCATATCCTTTATTAGATCAAAAAGTTGACTCCAATACTTGTAATCTTTAGCTTCTGGGTGCTTTATTTCGATATATTGAAGGGTCCCTTTTATTAGTGATAAGGGATTTCTTAGTTCATGTATGAAAACAGAGGTGATTTCCTGATTATCTTTTAGTATATTCTGTATTGCGTCTTCATCTATAGTCCTATTATCTTGACTCATATATGCTCCTTTCCCGGATGAGATTTTTTAACCGCCCGTAACTTGAAAAATTTTACAGTAAAATAATTTTATCAGAGTTTGGAAATAAATGCAATATTAACATATAATTTATAATGAATTGGAGGTAGCTAGAATGGATAACTGTATCTTTTGTAAAATTATTGCTGGTGATATCCCTTCTTCTGTGATTTATGAAGACGAGGATCTAAAGGTTATTATGGATATATATCCTGCTGCAAGGGGCCATGCAATAATTATTACTAAAAAACATTTTGAAAATATTTTTGAATTAGATGATGATGTTGCTAAGAAGGTTCTTATAGTTGCTAAGAAGGTAGGAATTGCACTGAAGGATGAACTTGGCTGTGGTGGTATTAATTTATTACAGAACAATGGTGAGACCGCCGGCCAGACTGTGTTCCATCTTCATTTCCATCTGATACCCAGATATGATGGAGATAATGTGACGATTAAATGGATAACTGGTAAATATGAAGATGGAGAGGCTTTAGAGCTAGCACAAAGGATTGGTGCAAGGATAAAATAGAAATAGGCTGTATCAAGGAAACTAAGGGTATGTAAAATACTACTTGTTTACTTAATACAGCTTTTTTATTACTTGCATATGTTATAAGTTTTATGATAAGCAAAATGTTTTATAGACTAGTTTGCTTTATTAAATCCATTATGGTATCAATAGACTTGTTTAATTCGCTTTTATTCATGGCTTCTACATATTTAGTCTTATTTGCTATAACAGTTTCTATGGCCTCTAGCAGGACACTTACACTAAGGTCCTCTTCCTTAAGTACGTATGAGTAACCAAGATTTTCAAAGGATTCTGCGTTTAGAATCTGATCACCTCTACTGGCCTTTTGACTTAGGGGGATTAGTATGTTTGGAATTCTAAGAGCTAAGATTTCGCATATAGCATTTGCACCAGCTCTGGATATGATTAGGTTTGAGGCCGCAAGTAAATCACTTAATTCTTTTTTGATATAGTCAAATTGTGCATATCCTTCTAGATTGGCTAGTTTAGAATCCAAGTTCCCTTTTCCACAAAGATGAATTACTTG
>JAAYRC010000259.1 GCA_012518975.1 Clostridiales bacterium | reverse complement strand
TTTTTTGCTGTAATAATCATAACAGTGTCCTTTTTTGGCTCTATAAGTAATGGAAAGTAATAGTCAGTGGGTACACCCGCGCCATGGCCATGAATCACCGTTCCTCCTTTAGCTCCAGCAGCTCTTGCAGCATTTATACAGTCCCTACCCCGACCTTTATCCACAATTGTTATAATACAACACATATTATATTGGTCATCATCTAGATAAACTTTCTGATTTCTCTTATTATCATCCAATGTCCATCGTTTAAAGGGGATAGAAAAAGCAATTCCTTTATTTCTTTTAGTGAATGAAAAGATTTCGCTAAGAACTTGGTGAAGTTTATCATTCAGCTCCTTGGATGCTGATACCATAAGAATTTCTTTGTGGATTTCATTAATACCTAATTTATCTAGCAGCTTAGATTGAACAGTACCCTCACCTAAGAAAATAGTAGCTTCTGTAGCGCCGCATTCTTTTGCTTTTCGTAATACAGTATTTGCCTTGCCTCTATTTACAATAGTAAAAAACAATGTATCTATGATTATCACTCCTATTCTATTTTTTTTACTATAAAAAAGTTGCTTTAACCTATTAATATTACCATAATAATACAAGCTTAACAATGCCTATTTAAAAAATTCTAAACAAGAGCTGACAGAATAAATGTTCGCATGTATGCTTGATGTTTTAACTTAGTATATGGTATAATTTTATAATAATATACGGTTAAATCACCTAAAAAACAGGGTGTTTTTTAGATAAAGAATGGTTCTATTATAGATAAAAAGGGAGAGCATATGAAGTTTATACATATAGCAGATGTACATCTTGGGGCGACGCCTGATTCAAGTATGCCATGGGGAGAAGCAAGGCAAAAGGAAGTATGGGACAGCTTCAAAAATATTATAAAAGCCTGTAATGAGAAAAAAGTAGATCTACTTTTGATAGCTGGTGACTTGTTTCACAGGCAACCCTTGGTCCGTGAACTAAAAGAAGTGAATTATTATTTTTCTACATTAGAGACTGCACGTGTTGTTATTATGGCAGGTAATCATGATTATATTGGCACAAGATCAAATTATAATGGCTTTGAATGGGATGAGAGAGTTCATATGTTTCTTAGTGATAGGCTGGAGGCTGTGAATTTTCCGGATATAAAAACCGCTGTATATGGATTTAGCTACCTTACTAGGGATATAAGGGAAGCTAAATATGACGGTATAGAAAAACTTAAGAATATGCAGGCTACACAGGAAAATATAAATATTCTTTTAGCTCATGGTGGGGATGAGAAAAATATTCCTATTAATCGAAAGAAATTACTGGGGCTTGGCTTTGATTATATTGCCCTTGGACATATTCATAAGCCTGAGATTATTAGTAACACAATGGCCTACTCTGGCTCCTTGGAGCCCCTAGATAAGAATGAGACAGGGCAAAGAGGCTATATACTTGGAAGAATTAGGACTAACGAAGAGGGTGAAGGTAGAAAGACTGAGATTAGCTTTGTGAATAATTCCATCAGGGAGTATAAGAGGCTGACAATCACAGTAAATCAAGAGACCACCAATGGGAAATTGCAAGACCAGATTA
>JAAYRC010000258.1 GCA_012518975.1 Clostridiales bacterium | reverse complement strand
TTTGAAGCTCAGAATATAAAAACTCCTTTTGTGCTTGGCTTAGTAAGACCTAAAATCTATCTACCAGCTGGTCTGACCAAAGATGAACAAGATTATATTATTTTACATGAGCAAACCCATATCCACAGGAAAGACCATATAATTAAAATGTTAGCTTTCTTAATATTATCTGTACACTGGTTTAATCCACTCGTGTGGCTTGGATTTAGGTTAATGAGCAATGACATGGAACTTTCTTGTGATGAAAGAGTACTGAAGAAGATGGATAATGATATAAAGAAACCTTATGCTAATTCTTTATTATCACTTAATATAGAAAAGCATATTCTTAATGGAAGCCCCCTTGCTTTTGGTGAGGGAAATGTAAGAGCTAGGATAAAAAATGTCTTGAATTATAAAAAGCCAGCTTTTTGGCTGACCTTGATCGCAGTACTATTTGCCGCTGTAATAGGAATAGGACTCTTAGCCAACCCAAAGTCTAAAAGTTTCAATGAGAACAATGATGGAAATGGTACTGAAGAAAATGTTCTAGTAGAAAAAAATCAAGCTGATAATCAGGAATTAGAAGTTGCAAACACTACTGATAACAGCAGTACAGTTGAAAGTACTAAGGATAATAGTAGCACAATCGAAAACATAGCAGATAATAGCGGCACAATCGAAAGCACAACGGATAATAGCAGTGCAATCGAAAATACAGAAGATAATACTGGTACAACAGATACTACTACTGATAAGACTAGTAATAACGAGGTTTTTTCGGCGATGGATGTGTATTTTAAAGATTATACATTTGATGTCTCATATGACGAAAATTTGGATTATTATCAGCGAGATTACAGCCTTCATGGTGTATATGACTTGAACGATGATGGAGAAGTAGATAAAATAAACGCTGTATTAATGAGGGATTATAAGGATGGTGGCTATGTTGAAGTAAATGGTATGAAAGTGGCATTAGAACTAGACAGTCCATCCGGTGAGATGCAGCTTATTGATTTGGATAGCAGTGATAATTATACTGAAATTGCTGTTTTTGATGATGGACCAAGTGGAGATCCTATTTTTATATTCTTTCGTTATGATGGTGAAAACTTATATTCTATAGGTAGAATAGATCGATATGCATTAATGGACGGGCAGGGGAAATTCATATCCTGGTTTCATTTGGCCGATAACTTCAATCCGATATTCTTTTCTGCATGGGGTGAATTTAAAAATAATGAATTTGTTATAACCAATCATGATGTAGAACAATATATAGGGAAAACTTATGAAGTTGATGGAATGGGATATTTTGTACCCTTAGATTATAATCCCGAAAACTATCATGAACATACCATTTGGGACTTTGAAGCTCAGAGAGAATTTAATCAGACTAAGATTAAGCTCCTAGATATCCATATAGATGAATATGATCGGACTCTAAACTGGTTTTATGTCGAACTACCTGATGGTGAGAAGGGACTCCTGTATTTTTGGATAGGAGATTAACTGCTAGCGGTTCTTTGTGATTGGATTTGTCCAGAACTATAATTATGGTTCTGGACAAATTTATTTTATTCGTATAATATATTCATACGAATATTAAGAAAGTAAAATAGTTTTTAGCTGAAAGGCAAAAGATAAGAAAAAGAGAAAATTGATACTAGTAAACATGGATTGATAGGAGGAAATATAATGAAGTTTAGTTTTGCACATAATAATATTAATGTTTTAGATCTTGACAAGTCACTTGAATTTTATGAAGCTGCACTAGGTCTAAAAGAGGTATCTAGGATGGTTGCAGAAGATGGAAGTTTTATCATTGTTTATTTGGGGGATGGACAGACCCAGCACAAACTAGAATTAACTTGGTTAAGGGATTGGGATAGGCCTTATAATTTGGGAGATAACGAATTTCACTTGGCATTTATTGTAGATGATTTTCAAGAAGCTTTAAAAAAGCATAAAGAAATGAATTGCGTATGCTTTGAAAATTCTAAAATGGGAATTTACTTTATTAATGATCCAGACGGTTATTGGTTAGAGATTATTCCCAGCAAAAAATAATAAATTAAACACTGTTTTTTATAAATCATGGCATGAAACAAGAGATGAATATAAAGATTAGTCTAGCCTATAATTCGGTTCGAATACAAAAAAGTATTGGGACTAGTTGAAACGGACGGAAAAGGATTGAATAAATTCGACTATATATGATATAATAATCAGATAACATAAAATACAAAGGATTATGGAGGCTAGCAGTTATGGAAAAGAGGAGGAATCTAAAAGGGTACATTTTTGTTGCTTTAGCCGGGTCATTATGGGGTATTGGTGGTTTTTTTGTAACTAAAATGAGTGACAATGGTGCTTCTTCACTGATGACTGCATTTGCAGGCCATTTATTAGCGGTTATACCTTTATTGCTTTTTTTATTAGCAAAGAAAGGCTTAGAGGGATTGAAAATTTCTAAAAAGGGCTTAATATATAGTATTTTATTAGGTGTTTTATCAAAAGGAATTTTTAAGTTGTCATTGGATACAAGCATGACTATGGTTGGAGTTGCAACAACAACAATTCTTATGTATTTGGCTCCAGTTTGGACTGCTATCATGGCTGTGATATTCTTCAAAGAAAGACTGCGTGGATATCAAATAATCGCTCTTCTTTTAAATGTTATCGGATGTGTTTTAATGGTAACTGGTGGAAACTTTACAGAGTTTAATATTTCAGGGCTTGGTTTAACTTTAGGACTTATAGCAGGTTTCTTATATGCCCTTAGTACTATTTTGGGAAAAGTAGGGACAAGCGAAGATGACCCCCTGACTATGGCCTGTTATATGCTCTTTTTTAGTTCGATTACTACAGCGATTTTTGCCAAACC
>JAAYRC010000257.1 GCA_012518975.1 Clostridiales bacterium | reverse complement strand
GTTATCATACCAGGCAAAATAATGAACCTGTCCGTTTAACATAAATGAATAGGATAAGGACAGGGCACATTCTAATTTAGAATCTGTATAGGTAAGCACATCACCATCATTTGCAGTAGCCAAATCAGCAAATATCACCACCGAGCAATTCAGAGGCTCACTAAAGTCCTTTATCATTAGCTGGTTCTGCTTAACGCTAAGCTTCCAATGGATTCTTGTGGCCCGATCTCCCTCTCTATATTCTCGAATAGCATATACCTCAGAAGGATCATCTCCGCTTTTTACAGAAGAAAAGCTATCACTTTCAATCTGCATTCTATTTCTGTTATCCAGATAATTCTCAGTTAACTCATGATAAGAAGGAAGAATTGCCACCTTTATTTGGCCTAGATTTTTTTTTCTTAGGGAAAAGATCTTAAGGTAATCAAAAATTCTGACCCTTGAAAGTGATATAACCAAATTACCGGTATGCTCAGATGACAAGCTACAGGTAACTTGTGCTAGCCCATGACGGTCTACTGAAACATTAACATCTTGTGTATAATATTTTCTTACATTTGAAAAAGTATTATAATAGCTAATTGTAATATATATATTAGCTATGGGAAAAATAGTTGGGTTACGAAGCTGTATCATTATAGGAACAGCTTCCCTCCTATTTGCTATATGAACAACAGAATTCACCTGACAGGAAAGCCTTTTATGGACATAGACCAAAATAGCAAGGGAGAGAAATGGAAGTATCACTACTGCAAGAAAAAGAATCGCCATATAATATTGGTTATATAGAATGGCTAAAAACCCTGCTATTATAAGGATTACTACATATCTTATCTTATTCTGTATCATTTTACACCCTCTTAGTATCTAAAGCCATATTCCACATCAGTCCCCTTAACCACAATTCTTGGTGGCCTTACCATTCTTAATATATCATCCAATAGGTTGTCCACTGTGATATTATTCACCCTTGCCTTTGCCTTAAGAATAATTCTATGGGCAACAACGTCCTTAAAAACATATTGAACATCTGTGGGTATCACATAATCCCTTCCACTTAAGAAGGCTGTTGCCCTAACCATATTCATTATAGCAATAGATCCTCTCGGACTAACTCCCAAATCAATAAGTGGATTTTCTCTTGTCTGCTGAACAAGAAGTGTAATATATTCATATATGGAATCATGGATAAATATGTCTTCTACAATGTATTGCATGTTTATTATTTCATCTCGTTCTACCACCTGGACTACATTGTCCAAGGGATTTGATTTCTGTCTTTCCTTAAGAATGCCTATTTCACTCTTTATATCAGGATATCCCATTGATAGTCTTACCATAAACCTATCTAGCTGTGATTCGGGTAGATTCTGCGTCCCTATAGAGCCTATTGGATTTTGAGTAGCCATAACTACAAAAGGCTTGGGAACATCCCTTGTCACACTATCAACAGTGACCTTTCCCTCTTCCATAACCTCTAGTAAGGCAGATTGTGTCTTGCTAGAGGTACGATTAATTTCATCAGCCAGAAACAAATTGCACATAACTGCTCCTTGCTTATACTGATAGCTTTCTCCGCCCTTAGTCAACAGATGAAAGCCCACTACATCAGTTGGTAACACATCTGGCGTGAACTGAAGTCTATTATGCTTAAGAGCCATAGCCTTTGAAAAGGCTAAGGCAAGGGTTGTTTTTCCCACTCCTGGATTATCCTCTAGAAGGATATGTCCCTTAGCTAATATCGCAGTTAAAACTTTCCCAATAATTGTCCTCTTACCTATAACCACCTTATTTACTTCATTCATTATCTGAATTGCTTTTTCATTATAAGCTTCCATGTCGAAACCCCTATCATAGTATTTAAGCTTTATTATAACATAATTTTACTATATTTCAATTAATATAGAAAAACATTTTGCCATTCCTGTTTACAAACTTTTACACATTTTGTATAAGATTTTCAATAAAGTTTAAGAAATCTACACTAATCTATTGACTTCTTTACAGAAACGTTTAAAATTATCATCATGAGAAAGTGATGGAGGTATAAAGGTGAATAAATCAAAAAAAGTCATAAAAGGCTCAAAAAAACAGAATAAAAAGCAATTTACAATCAGTCCAGTAGTATGGATTGTTATAGCAACTGTAGTAGGACTATCCTTAATAATTGGACTATTAATTGACCAATTATATAAGAGGCCCTTGTTAACTATTGACGGGAAAAAGTATTATGTAGAGGACTTAACCTATCAATTCTACATTAAAGAGTCTTACTATGAATCTATTAACCAAATGTATGGTGGCCAATATTGGGACATGTATTCAGGAGATCCTTCAGGTTTATCTGTACGTGATTATACAAAACTAGAAACACTTAATAACATTATTTATGAGGAAATCCTGTACAACGAAGCAATCGAAAAAGGCTATAGCTTAACACAGGAAGAGCAAGAAAAGATTGATGAAGATATCTCCTCATTTTTGAATAGCCAGGAATTAAGTAAAAAATCAATTAAGAAAAATGGCTTTACAACTGACTACCTACAAGGCGCTTTATCAAAAAACACTTTGGCTAGTCGCTACAAGCAGGATATAATTAATGGATTCGAAATTGTTGAAGAAGATATCAAGGCTGGCATAAGCTATGATGAATATAGGCAATATGATATGGAATACCTATTCATACCCACCCAAATTACAAATGAAGAGGATTATAGCAAGTCTCCTATGAATGAGGTAGAGAAAAAATTAGTACTAGACAAAATTACTGCCTATAGAGACAAAGCGCTTAATACAGAAGAATGGTCAAGTCTTATACCTGAAGATGAAGAGGACCTAATATATAGGACTAGCAGCTTTACGTCCAAGGATACTTATTTCTCCGAGGACCTAAAGACCACTATGATGGCCATGGGGAATGGTCAAATCAGTGAGATTATCGAAGAGGAGGATGGCTATTACCTAATTAGAATGATTAATAACAATTCCTCTGAAAGCTATGACCAAGCTGTGGATCAAGCTATTAAAGCTAAGGAAGAAGAACTTTTTTCCTACGAATTTGAAAACAATATAATGCCAATTCACTCCTATACCCTTCATAATAAGGCTGTTAATAAGCTAAGAATGGGTCGGATTACATTAGTTGACTAATATATCCTATAGGCTTGTATAATATCTCTTGTTTTTGAAATACTAGTAAATGACCCAAAGGTTGGCTATGACTGAAAGGAGATATTATGGCAAAGAATAGGAACAATAATTTTAAAAACACCAATAAGAACACAAGTAAAAACAATAGCAAAAACCAATCAAAAAACTCTGCTAAGAACACCCATGCAGAGGTACCAGACAATTCACCAGGCCGTAGCGGTCCAGGCGGAGAATAATGTCTTTGGATTTTAATAATCAAAGGGTCT
>JAAYRC010000053.1 GCA_012518975.1 Clostridiales bacterium | reverse complement strand
TCCTTTCTAAGGATACCGAATAAGTAGGATGAACTTCATAAAAATAATCATTTGTACTGGTATACTTAGGTAGATGAATTAGTTGATTTACTAGGTCATCAATATATAAGAGCTTTAATTGCTTATCTGGCTTATCTATAGTAATTGGTAGATTTCTTGCAATATTGTGGCAAAAGGTCGCAACCACACTATTATAATTTGGTCTAGACCATTTACCAAAAACATTGGGAAGTCTATAGATAAAAGCATTTGTCTTGTTATTAATCGCATGAGCTAAGACTATTTCTTCTGCTGCCTTTTTGCTTTTTCCATAAGCATTAAAAATTGAAGCCTGGATAGATGAGGCCAGCATAATAGGACATCTCTTGTTATGTTTATTCAAAAGATCTAATAAGTCTAAAGTGAATCCATAGTTACCATTCATAAATTCATCTTCATTATCAGTCCGGTTTATTCCAGCCAAATGATATATAAATTCCGCCTCTTTACAATACCTTTCAAGAGTAGGCTTATCTAAATCCTTATCACATTCATATACAATGAGACTCTTATCCTCTTTTAATTTCATTGTAAGATTTTTGCCTATAAAGCCATTAGACCCTGTTACTAATACCTTCATTCCTACCACCCAATCAATTCATCTTTAATATAATCAATAGCTAATAATTTTTCTTTAATCTCTTCTACGGTTAATCTCTTAGTATTGTTAGAGTTATATTCCTCTTCCTTAGATAGGTTTTGGTCCCCCAGGGTAAAGTATTTATCATAATATAGGTCTCTTTTATCTGCTGGTATCCGATAAAAATCACCTTTATCTTCTGCCACATTGAATTCTTCTTTGGTCATAAGTGTTTCATATAATTTTTCACCATGTCTTGTACCTATTATTTTAATTGTGTTTTCTGCATGGAATAATTCTAACAAAGCTTTTGCCAAATCTATAATAGTACATGCAGATGATTTCTGTATCATGATATCACCACTTTGACCATAAGAGAAAGCATATTCCACTAAGCCAACAGCTTCATCAAGGCTCATTAAAAATCTTGTCATATTGGGATTGGTTATAGTAATTGCTTTGTTTTGCTTAATCTGTTCTACAAAGAGTGGTATTACAGAACCTCTTGAAGCACATACATTCCCATACCGGGTACCACATATGGTCGTTTTCTCTTCTTCTACTGTCTTTGATTTAGAGATAAAGACCTTTTCCATCATTGCCTTTGATATACCCATAGCATTTATGGGGTAGGCAGCCTTATCGGTAGATAGGCATATTATTTTCCTAACTTCATATTCAATAGCCACATTAAGTAGATTATCTGTTCCGATTATATTGGTTTTTACAGCCTCAAGGGGGAAGAATTCACAAGATGGAACCTGTTTTAGTGCCGCCGCATGAAAGATATAGTCGACATTAAACATTGCATTTTTTATGGACGAAACATCTCTTACATCCCCTATATAGAATTTTATCCTATTGTCTTTATATAACCTTCGCATATCATCTTGCTTTTTTTCATCTCTGGAAAAAATTCTAATTTCTTTTATGTCTGTATTTAAAAACTTTTTTAGAATTGCATTACCAAAAGAACCTGTGCCTCCTGTAATAAGTAATATTTTGTTTTTATACATCTATAATCCTCTCACTCTTTTAAATAATGATTTTTCATAATTGTTCAGGGATATATTCCATAATAATATGATATATAAAAGTACAATAAGTGTTCCTTTAATAATAAAGGCTCTTAGTGAATATACAGTAAGTCGATTGATTAATATACCGAAAACATATGTGATAATCATAGGTGGTGCCATCTTAATATAGGCCTCTTTAATAAAAGAAAAGACATTGATATGAAGTACCTTGTAATAGATTATATTCATGATTATTAGCCTAACAATATAGACTATACAGATGGAGAGGGCTGCTCCTATAGCTCCAAAGTATCGAGATAATATACTTGAAAATAAGATATTTAGAACTGCAACTATTATATATACCAGTGCTTGGATTTT
>JAAYRC010000052.1 GCA_012518975.1 Clostridiales bacterium | reverse complement strand
GTAGATAAATACCTCTCCCCAGTATCCGGTAGAAGTACAATTATATTCTTTCCTTCATTTTCAGGACGCTTAGCAAGCTGTGCGGCGGCCCAGAGGGCAGCTCCTGAAGATATGCCAACAAGTACGCCGTCTGACTTAGCCAGCTCTCTAGCAGTATTAAAGGCATCCTCATTTTCAACTCTTATAATTTCATTATATATCTTGGTATTAAGTGTTTTTGGTATAAAGCCCGCTCCTATTCCTTGAATCTTATGAGAACCTGCCCTTCCCTCAGATAAAATAGGTGAATCTGTAGGTTCAACTGCAACAATCTCTATATTAGGATTTTTACTTTTCAGATATGACCCTACTCCACTAATTGTTCCACCGGTTCCGATACCAGCTACAAATATATCAACCTGACCATCTGTGTCATCCCATATCTCAACACCTGTAGTCTCTTCATGTACCTTGGGGTTATTGGGATTTTCAAATTGTGCTGGAATAAAACTATTAGGTGTATTACTATGAATTTCTTCTGCCTTTCTTATAGCTCCATTCATTCCATTGGCCCCTTCTGTAAGAACTAATTCGGCACCATATGCCTTCATAAGATTACGTCTCTCAATGCTCATAGTATCGGGCATAGTCATAATAAGCTTTAATCCATAACTTGCACATACACTGGCTAGGCCCACACCAGTATTTCCACTTGTAGGCTCGATAATTACAGAATCTTTATTAATCTGGCCAGATTTTAAAGCCTCCTCAATCATCTTTTTAGCAATTCGATCTTTAACGCTACCAGCAGGATTAAAATACTCCAATTTTGCTATTACTCTTCCCTTAAGCTCATTATTCTTATTATAGTTACTAAGCTCAAGTAGTGGGGTCTTTCCCACTAATTCTGTTATTTGTTTCTTTATATTTGCCATATTCTACTTCCTTTCTTTGCATTTAATTATGATTACCATCTGGTCAAATACTATTATATTCTTTTATATTATATTAATTTATATAACATTATACTAAGATATCAAACTTTTGATATTGCATTTCGCAGTATTCATACCAATTTACTATGTTTTAAATTAATAATAAACCCACTTGCCCTATTTGTCAAGTGGGAAATTTATTATTTTATTAATTTATTCTTCTTACTTTGTATCAGAAATTATTTTCCCATCTGTAGATAAGGTTACCACCCTCCATGGTACTAATTCACCACTTTTGATGATTGCATCCTTTACAGCACCTACTATACCTCCACAACATGGTACTTCCATTCTAATGACTGTAATACTATTGATTTTGTTACTTTTTAGTATATTTGCAAGTTTTTCTGAATAATCAGTATCATCTAACTTTGGACACCCTATTAAAGTTACTTTATCCTTCATGAAAGAATGAAAATCACCAAAAGAAAATGCAGTACAATCTGCCGCTATCAAAAGATCAGCATTAGAAAGATAGGGAGCATTTATAGAAACAAGTTGAAGCTGTACAGGCCATTGTCTAAGCATAGAGGGGCTTGCTTGTCTTATGGCTTGACTATCTTGCTTTTCTTCTGTGTTAATTGTCATCATTCTTGAACCTGGGCAACCACTAAAACTTTGCTGTGCTTCTTCTTTCTTTTTTCTTTCTTCCTTTTTCTTTACTTCTTCTTTGTTAAATGGCAATGCCTCACGAGTCTCAAAGCTTATGGCTCCTGTAGGACAAACTGGTAGACAATTTCCAAGTCCATCACAATAATCATCCCGTAAAAGTTTGGCTTTTCCATCTACAAGCCCTATAGCCCCTTCATTACAGGCATTCACACATAAACCACAACCAACACAAAGTTCTTCATTAATTTTTATTATCTGCCTAGTCATAAATATCCTCCTCTACTATATGTCACTTAATGTATTTATTTAATTTGATTATATATAAGATATAAATTATAAAGTGTATCCAGGGCTACATGTTTGTCTGATAAAACAAAAAATAGCAGTTAAAATGGTATCCAACCCTCTTTCCTGCTATTTTATATTATTATGTTAATTTAATGATGTTAACGCATTCCCTTATCATAGGGTATTCCCTCTGCCTTTGGTGCACGGGATCTTTTTGATGTAAATGCTAATACAACCATTGTAGCTACATAAGGTAACATCTTATAATAATCCTGACTTATATTCAAGGCTTTAAGAAATGGAATTAGGGCAACAGAATAGGCTACTGTCCTAATGAAGGCAAAGAATAATGCCGCAAAAAGTATGGGAATTGGTTTCCATTGACCAAAAATCAATACAGCCAAAGCTAAGAATCCAAAACCAGCCACACCAGTATGGCCATTTGTATTACCATCCATGACACCAACAGCATAGAAAAATCCTCCTATGCCCCCAAGTACACCAGATATGCATACACCAGCATACCTCATTTTATATACATTAATTCCTACCGAATCAGCAGCCTGGGGATGCTCACCACAGGCACGAAGTCGAAGACCAAACCTGGTTTTATAAAATACTATAGTCAAAATAATCAAAAGCACTGTTCCTATATATATACTAAGGTAGGTATTTCTAAAGAAGAGATCTCCTATTACAGGGATTTTGCTTAGTCCTTTTACCTCTTTAATGTAAAATCGTGTACTTGTAGTTACACCGTCAGACATAAAGTACATTTTTGAAAACAACAATACAGCTGCAGGTACCATCATATTTAAGGCTGTACCAACAATTGTTTGGTCTGCTTTCATATTGATATCTTGTGTCTCAAATAATATTATACTAAATATCGAGGATTTTACAAGCCATAACTCAAAATATAGTGCATTTCGATTAATATATTTTTTCCATATTTATAGATATTTATTAATTATTTTAACAAAGTGCAGATATGGCTTGATTATTTAATATGATGTTTTAGAAACTTTTGAAGTCTATTAATTGTTACTG
>JAAYRC010000256.1 GCA_012518975.1 Clostridiales bacterium | reverse complement strand
CCTATTATTGTATTACAAATAGGCATTACCGGCTTAGCCGCTTGTGTTGATTATAGGCCAGTACCAGACAAATATATTATTTTGATTCTGCTACATTAGAACTTTTTTCTTATATCGACATATTATAACTATAAACATGGAATGTGGATAAACGAGATATGGGGGATTAGGGATGGAGTTTACAGTAAAAGAGATTATTACTTTAACAATAAAGAGGATAGTATGGATTGTTATTGGCCTTTTTGTTGGTATGTTCATATCCTTTATATATAGTAAATTCATATTAAGCCCTTCTTATACAGCCTCTGTCCAACTATATGTATTAGCTGATGATATAGAATCTACTGTCAATTTAAATGAACTTAATTACGCACAGAAGGTTGTAACAACATATATTAATTTTCTAAATACCAACGTTTTTTATGAAAGGATACAAGAGGATACTAAGCTTGACTATTCTTTAGGTCAGTTAAAGAATATGACTTCAGTAAAAAATATTAATAATACAGAAATATTTCAGATAAGCGTAACTTGTCATAGTGCAGATGATTCTTATATTCTAGCAGAAAGTATGGAAAGAATTGCTCCACAATTAATTAAAAGCATTAAACCTTCTGCAAAGATAAGCCTTGTTGATCCTGTAAAAGCTCCTAAAGGCCCATCTGGACCAAATGTATTAAAAAGGACTGCCATAGGAGGGATGTTTGGCCTAGTTTTTTCATTTGTTATTATCTTTTTAGTAGAAATTCTTGATGTTAATATTAAGAGCAAGGAGGACTTAATTGAAAACTATCAAATTCCTGTACTTGGAGAAATACCCAATATTAATAGGACAAAAAAAGCCAGCATAAGCAAAAAAGGCACAAAAACTGATGATGATAATAATGAGAATTTAAAATTTATATTTACTGAATCTTTCAAATCTCTTAGAGCAAATCTGCGTTTTACATTAATAAAAGAAGGCTGTAAAAAAATAATCGTTAGCAGTCCATTACCTAGTGATGGAAAAAGCACTACAAGCATAAACCTAGGAATCACTATATCAAAAACAGGATCAAAAGTTTTGATTATAGATTGTGATCTAAGAAAAGGAAAAATCCACAGTTTCTTTAATATAAAATATAAACCGGGATTAAGTGATGCTTTATCTGGAATGGTTAAGTTTGAGGATGTAATAAGACAGACCCCTTACCAAGGCTTAGATATTATTACATTAGGTAGTATATGTCCAAACCCAACGGAACTCTTATCGAGCAATCAGATGGAAAATCTATTGAACATAGTTGAAAAGGAATATGATTATATCATATTTGACACACCACCGGTTAATGTCTTGTCAGATTCTTTAGGCTTGGTAAAGCATTCTGATGGTTTACTCATGGTTGTCAGAGAAGGAATAACTTCACACCCCAATTTAGCTAGTGCCTTAGATAAATTTAAACTAGCACAGGGAAATATACTTGGATTTATACTTAATAATGCTTCAATAAATCAAAAAAAGATATCAAATTATTATTCATATTATGGTGGTTTGGATGATTGATATTCATACTCATGTATTGCCTTATATTGATGATGGTGCAAAGGATAACTTAGAAGCAATAAAGATGACGGAATGTATGGAACAACAAGGTGTACAAATGGCTATCTGTACCCCTCATTTTGATTCTACAAAACAATCCATGGAAGATTTTCTTCTTAAAAGAGAAGAAGCAATTCTGGCTATGAAGAATTCAAAGATTCCACT
>JAAYRC010000051.1 GCA_012518975.1 Clostridiales bacterium | reverse complement strand
TTAGGACCTGCCATATAATCTCCTAGAGGCTCGCTTGAATATTCTCCAATAAAAATTGCTCCTGCATTTTTGATTTTAGTCATAACCATAAAGGGGTCTTTAGTCATAATTTCAAGATGCTCAGTAGCTATCTCATTAGTAACATCAATTGCATCATCCATATCCTTAGCAACTAAGAGATATCCGTAACTATCAAGGGATTTTTTTATTATATCCTTTCTTGATAGGTTTTCTAATAATATATCCACTTCCTTAGCTACCTTCTCGGCAAGCTCCCTACTGTCAGTCACTAATATGGAAGAAGCCAACTCATCATGCTCTGCCTGAGATAATAAATCAGCTGCTATAAATCTTGGATTGGCTGTATCATCGGCAAGCACTAGTATCTCACTGGGTCCTGCAATCGAATCAATACTAACATGGCCAAATACAGCCTTTTTTGCTAGTGCTACATATATATTTCCAGGCCCAACTATCTTATCAACCTTAGGGATACTCTCTGTTCCAAAAGCCAAAGCTGCAATAGCCTGAGCACCTCCAGCCTTATATATTTCAGTGACTCCTAATTCATTGGCGGCAACCAAGGTACCAGAAAATATTTTACCATCCTTATCTGGAGGTGTTATAATTACTATTCTCTCTACTCCAGCAACCATAGCAGGTATAACATCCATTAAGACCGTAGAAGGATAGGCAGCAGTTCCTCCAGGAACATATATACCAGCCTTTTCTATAGGCGTAACCCTCTGGCCAACAATTATCCCAGGTTTTGAAGCATCAAACCAGCTATTTTGTTTTTGCTTATTGTGAAAATCCTCAATATTTTTCTTGGCCTTTCTAATTATCTCTATCATATTTTGGTCTACATTCTTATAGGCCTCATCTATCTCTTCTTGGCTTACTCTAACATTATTTTTATTAATATCTACCTTGTCAAACTTTTTGGTATATGAAAATAAAGCCTTATCCCCATTCTCACGTACATCTTCAATAATACCAGCAACGGTATCGGCATAGGCTTCATACTGGTTTGGACTCCTCTTTAATAGGTCAACCAATATATTGCTTTTTGTTGTCTCATTTAATTCTATAATTCTCATAATTTACCCCCTATTTACTCATTGTCCTGATTAATTGATTGAAGATATTCTTTTAGGTCTTTAATGATCTTAGATATTCGTTCATGCTCCATCTTCATACTTACTTCATTTACAACCATCCTTGCAGATATATTACATATCTCTTCTAGAACAACTAATCCATTTTCCTTAAGGGTTGAGCCAGTCTCCACTATATCTACTATTACCTCAGACAAGCCTACAATAGGAGCCAACTCTATAGAGCCATTTAACTTAATTATCTCAACAGTCTGATGTTTTTTATTATAAAAATAGTCCTTTGCTATATTAGGATACTTAGTTGCCACCCTTATTAGGTCTCCATGACTTAGGTAGTCCTTTGCTGAGGCAGGACCAGCCACACACATTCTGCATTTGCCAAAACCCAGATCCAAAACCTCATACATTTTTCTGCCTTCCTCTAATAAGGTGTCCTTACCAACAACACCAATATCTGCAGCACCATATTCTACATAAGTAGGTACATCATTAGCTTTAGCTAGAAAGAACTTTAGCTTAAGGTCTTCATTTACAAAAATAAGCTTTCTTGATGATTTATCTCGAATTTCATCACATGTAATACCTATCTTTTCCAAAAGGTCTAAGGTCTTTATAGCTAACCTTCCCTTTGCTAATGCTATTGTAATATATCTCATACTATCACCTCTTCATAATTAAAAACATCTATAAAATCGCTTGTAGAAACTATTTATCATCCATGAGTTCCTTAATACTAGCCATTTGACGGCTACCATCAGAGGCATCCATAACAAGAATATCCTTATCACTGTCTATATATAATAAGCCACCTATATTCATGTTTTTCATAAAGGGCAGGTAGGTTTCTAATTCTACTCCCTCTTTGGACCGTTGTAGAACCACATTGTTACCTTCCTTACGAAAATAACCTGCTAGGGCTATGGCTTCTTTTCGATAATCAGCTGTATATAAGATCATGGTATCTGAGGAATCAATTTGAGGTAATAGCTTTTGTCTTGATAAAGCTAGCATAAGGTTATCTATTACTATAGCAAGACCTATTGCTGGGCAATCCTTACCAAATTGTCCAACCAGATTATCATACCTACCACCAGTAACAATTGCTTCTCCTGTTTTATAGGTATATGCTTTGAAAATAATACCTGTATAATAATCATATTTACTAAGCATACCAAGGTCAAATGAAATATACTTTTCAAAACCATAATCCTTCATTATCTCGTACAGGCTCTCCAATCTCTCAATTGCTTTTATAGCGCGAGGAAAGCTTATTACACTTTTAGCATATTCAAGTAC
>JAAYRC010000255.1 GCA_012518975.1 Clostridiales bacterium | reverse complement strand
CCCTCGGTAAAGAAATTAATTGCATTTTCTTTGCTAAACAGAACTTTTCCGTTAGCATTTAGGGTGGCTCTAGAATAGTACTCTTCCTTACCACATTGACTACATTTTAATATTCTTCCCTTGGGATCGAATACCACATTGCTACTACCACAACCGTGGCATTGTAAACCTCCTAATTCCATAGTACTTACCTCGTTCTACTTTATCGTTGAAGCCAAACTGTTTCTGGTCTTCCAGGTGACGGTAGCTTCTTGAATTTTATTAATAATTTCATCTTTGGTTTTGTGCTCCACAATCAGACTTTGTATCTGGTTAAGCTGTAACAGAAATTGATTTTGCAAATTTTCCTGAAATGACTGAGATACATTAGAACTATAATCAACCATTTCTTTTAAGCTATGCAATTGCCTTTTTATATCAGAGTCAGTTGTAAGGCTAAGTAGGGTTGCCAGATGGGTGGAAACAGAAGACATGGGTCTTATCTTTTCCACTGAATGCCTAGTCTGCATATCTACACGTGCTATATAGTCACCTGTGTATAATCTTATTGATATAAAGATGCTTAGCACTACCAAATTAAGGCTTACCAATATAATGTTGTATTTTCCCACCACTTGAAATATAAAATACGTATTAATTATTGTCGAGATTAAGAGAAAAACAGCTGTATAGTACACTGGAATAAAATTTATCTCTGTAGTGTTATCATTTTTTGTTGTTTTAATTAGTAATATAGAGATTCCTGCAATTATAAAAGATATAATGCCAAAACAAAAACCGCCCCAGAAATAGAAACCGGCTCTATCATAGTCAATAAACATCAAAACAACTATGCACCAAGTAATAAATAGGAGAAGTTCAATTATTAATATTTTTTTAATGCTACTATTTTCTTGCATTGTGCTTTACTCCTTTTCTATATTTTGGTTCCACATTCTATACAGAACTTAGCTCCAGGAGCTAGCTCCACACTGCAGTTAGGGCAAGCATTAGAAAGCCGCTTTCCGCAGGATAGGCAAAACTTTGATCCCTTTATAATGGTCTCATCACAGTCAGGACATTTAGCTTCTTCAGACATTTTGCTACCACAATTCAAGCAAAACTTTGCACCAACAGGACAAGAAAATCCACATTAGAGCCTGAGCAAGTGATTGAAGAATACTTCTTGGCCCTTGATAAAAAGGATGCAAATGCAGCACAATATTATATTTCGAAAGTAGCTTTATTAGATGGTTTGACAACAAATATGCTTAATAAGGAATTATTTAATGAGGATGTGATCTTGCCCTTAAGCGGTGATAATATAGGAGTAAAGTCAAGATTAAGTAATCTAAAGTCTGCAAAACTAATAGATATAAAGCTAATAGATGATTCTAATACAAAAATAAAAATCTTTGATGTTACTATGGATATGAAATATATAGATGAAGGAATTTATAGTAGCGGAGATCAGTTTTGGAATTGCTACATGGTATATGAATCACCCCAGACAGGTTGGAAGATATTTGAGTTTGGACATTAAGTGGCCCTACATTATAGTAACAGTAATTCGTTGATTATTGATTATGTTAATGGTAAAATACAGATAATATTTTAGGAGGTAAGGACAGTGTATGAAAAGGTTTACTATTGTATTAATAGTTTTGATGTGTATTGTCATGACGGGCTGTGGCTCTAGGAATCTTTCTGATAACAAGGAAGAAGAAATCATTCCAAAAGTTAACCCTTCTCCTACAGAGGCTGTAAAGCCTGAGGAGTATGAGGAAGAGGAGCAGATAGATACGGAAGTAAGGGAGGATGAACTGGAGCTAGAAGTTGAAGCTCATAAGGAAGTGATTCTGGAAACTGATGAATACACTGTAGAAAAGCTTTATCATGTAAACTATAATGGGATTACTCAGCCTAAAGTAGAGGAAATGACCAGCTATTATTCTTCTATGGAAGACAATTCAGTGTATTCTCATAGCAGTAGAATTCCTCAGGAGCTTAATGAATTAATATTGGAAGCTATGAGATTAGATAAGGAGAAAATAAACTTCGAACCAATCAAGGATGTTGAGGAGTTAAGTCAGGAGGAGTTCTGTAGTCTGACAGGACTTGAGCTGGTGGGCAATGAAATGGTTTTTCCATTCAAAGTGGATGTTGATAATGATGGGATTGATGATCTGATCGGCCAGGTCTACGGAGGGGGTACTGGGGGCTTTTGCAGTATGGTTCTATATAGGGGTTCTGAGGCTGGAGATTATACATTGACCAGTAGCTTTGAATGTCTATTGCAGAATTTTGACTTTATCTCTTATCAGGAAAAAAACTATCTG
>JAAYRC010000254.1 GCA_012518975.1 Clostridiales bacterium | reverse complement strand
TAGGCTTAGTCTCAGTTTGAACATGACTAGGTTTAATCTCAGCTTGAACTGGAACTTTACTAGGCTTAGTTTCAGCTTGAACTTGACTAGGCTTGACCTCAGTTTGAACTGGAGCTTGACTAGGCTTAGGCTCAGCTTTAATTTTATCTGGTGTAGCTTCGGTTACTGGCTTGTCTTGCGTAACGGCTGCTTGTGAGTTGGTTTTCTTCGGGTTAGGTGTACCACAAGAGGTACAAAACATTGCTTCACCGAGTTTATTACCACAATTTGTACAAAACATAATAACATTCACCTTTCTCTATAGTATATTATTTGTATACTTATTATAGCAGATAAATGGAAAAATGAAACATCAATTTTAGCTATCTATAATTACATTGTTATTTGTTTTTGTATTTACTTACAATTATAGGAATGTTCTTTGTGCTTGTATTTTAAATACTGCTTGTTTATAATAATAGAAAGAAATGGATTAAATAGATAATGACTATGGAAAGGATTGTATAAAGTGAATAAGACCTATACCTTTAATGTAAAAACCAGGCAAACCACAGAGATGCAAGATATTACTAAACAGGTTCAAGACTTAGTTAGGTCAAGTAAGGTCGACAATGGATTATGTGTAGTATTTATTCCTCATACAACGGCAGGGGTAACAATCAATGAAAATGCCGATCCAGATGTTGTTAGGGATATTCTTATGGAGATGAATAAGGTAATACCATTTTCAGATGGCTACCACCATATGGAGGGTAATTCTGCTGCGCATATAAAATCCAGTCTCATGGGGTTTTCTGAAACAATTATTATTGAAAATGGAAGGCTACTTCTTGGAACTTGGCAGGGTATTTACTTGACTGAGTTTGATGGACCGAGGGTAAGAAAGGTACATTTGAAGGTTATGGAGGGCTAGATAGGAGTTATTACTTGAGTTATAGGATGGACTTAGATACACTGATTATAAAGGAGAATATAAATGTCGCTTGCTGATAAAATACGATTAAAGATAAGACAACAAGATAGACTTGAAGATGGAGTCTACGATTTATGGATAGAAGCAAAGGATATGGCTGCTACTGCAGGGCCAGGGCAATTCATATCCTTGTATTGTAATGATGGAGGAAGATTATTACCAAGGCCCATAAGTATTTGTGAGATAGATAAAAAAGAAGGCCTAATCCGTTTGGTTTATCGTGTTATAGGAAAAGGCACAGATGAGATTTCGAGATTTCGGTCCGGAGACTATATAGAGTGTATGGGACCCTTGGGGAATGGCTTTAGTTTGGAGGATAAGAAGGCTCTTATAATTGGAGGGGGTATAGGAATTCCTCCCTTACTGGAGCTGGCCAAGCAGCTAAAATGTGAAAAGGATATAGTACTAGGCTATAGGGATCTTACATTTTTGGACAAGGATTTTGAAAGCTACGGCAATGTTTACTTATCTACTGAGGATGGTAGTGTAGGAACAAAGGGCAATGTAATAGATGCTATTATAGAACATGGACTTACTGCTGATATTATATATGCCTGCGGACCAACCCCAATGCTTAGAGGTGTAAAGGAATATGCAAAATCTATTGGGGCCACCGCTCAGCTATCCTTAGAGGAGCGAATGGCTTGTGGTATAGGTGCATGTCTGGCCTGTGTATGTCAATCAAAAGACCTAGACCACCACACTAATGTTAACAACAAAAGAATCTGTAAGGAAGGTCCTGTGTTTTATGCAGACGACATAATACTTTAATGGGTAGGTAAAAACAATATGAATAATAAGGATAAAAACATTAAAAAAATAAATATGGAAGTTGATATAGGGGGAATAAGATTTAAAAACCCTGTTACTACAGCCTCAGGAACTTTTGGGTCAGGTATGGAATATAGCGACTATGTAGATTTGTCAAGCTTAGGCGCTGTAACCACAAAGGGAGTGTCAACTAATCCTTGGCCTGGTAACCCTACGCCCAGAGTGGCAGAAACCTATGGGGGTATGTTAAACGCAATAGGTTTACAAAACCCTGGTATAGATGTGTTCTTACAAAGAGATCTTCCATTTTTGAAATCATATGATACGAAGATAATTGTAAATGTGGTTGGAAAAACAGCAGAGGAATACTGTGAGGTAGTGGAAAGACTATCGGAATCTGAAGTGGATATGCTAGAGATTAATATATCCTGCCCTAATGTAAAAGAGGGAGGAATTGCCTTTGGACAAGATCCTATACGGGTTGAGGCAATTACTTCACAGGTTAGAAAATATTCTAAGAAACCTATAATCATAAAGCTAAGTCCCAATGTTACAGATATTGGTGAAATAGCAAGGGCGGCAGAAGCAGGAGGCGCTGACGCCATATCCTTAATTAATACCTTGACTGGCATGAAGATTGATATAGAGAGAAGAGACTTCCTACTTGCCAATAAAATAGGTGGACTATCAGGTCCTGCAATTAAGCCTATAGCAGTCCGTATGGTTTATCAGGCAGCATGTGCTGTGAAAATACCAATCATAGGAATGGGTGGAATTATGAATGGTGAGGATGCCTTAGAGTTTATTATGGCTGGTGCGACAATGGTGGCCGTAGGTACAGCAAATTTCATTAATCCAAGGGCAACCAAAGAAGTGATGGATGGTATAGAGGCCTATATGGTTAGGAATAATATAGGTGATATTAAGGAATTAATAGGTTGCGTCGGTAAATAGGATATGGTCTAATATACACAAGCGTAATAAAAATCAAGCTAGGGAGGTATAATATGGAAGGGTATAAAAAGGAATTTATAGAATTTATGGTTGACTGTGGAGTTCTAAGGTTTGGAGATTTTGTAACCAAGAGTGGAAGAAAAACCCCTTTTTTCATTAACACAGGATTTTATAGAACAGGTGCACAGCTTGCTAAATTAGGAGAATACTATGCAAAAGCAATAGAAGGAAAATTTGGCCTAGACTTTGACATTTTATTTGGGCCAGCCTATAAGGGTATTCCTTTAAGTGTGGCAGGTACAATGGCCATAAGCCAGCTCTATGATAAAGAAATCAAATATTGCTCCAATCGAAAGGAGATAAAGGATCATGGGGATACAGGAATCCTTCTTGGGTCTCCGATTAATGATGGTGATAGGGTAATTATTATAGAGGATGTAACAACTGCTGGAACCTCCATACAGGAAACAATGCCTATATTGCAAGCACAAGGGAATGTAGATGTACTTGGCCTGATTGTCTCCGTTGATAGAATGGAGCGTGGACAGGGGTCTAAGAGTGCCTTAAAGGAAATTGAAGAAACCTATGGCTTTGCCACCACAGCAATAGTTACTATGGAAGATGTAGTGGACCATCTTTACAACAAGCCCTATAAGGGAAAAGTAGTAATAGATGACCAACTAAAGAGTGCAATAGACGAATATTATAAGCAATATGGAGCATAGATATAATAAATCAAGGAGGGAAATATCATGATGGAAAAAATCTACAAAACCATGAAATCTGTAGGTGTTTGGAACTTGGTGCTTGGTATTATATTTATTTTATCAGGATTGGCAGCAGGTATATTTTTAATCGTTAATGGGGCAAAGCTGTTAAAGAAAAAGTCAGATCTTTTATTCT
>JAAYRC010000253.1 GCA_012518975.1 Clostridiales bacterium | reverse complement strand
GTAGATATATTTGAGAAGGTAGTAACTAACATTATGTATTCTTTAATGGAGAAAAAGAGAACAGTCCATATTATACTTTTTTACCCCCTAGCTGAGTATAAAAACTTTCTTAAGGAAAAGACACCTTTTGAAATAATCAATAAAGTTAAGATGCCATGGTCAGGTGATAGACATGATAAGTTTATTATATACAGACTTAAGGAGGAAGACATATCCATATCCGATGCTTATCTAGACACCATAGCCAATTAGATTGTAACCTTAAGTATTCTAATACATACTATATACTGAAAAGAAATTTATAGAGGTATAAAGTATGTCTTTTAATAGAACCGTTGACCCTTTGCAACTTGCAAAGGGAACCACAGGTTGCTATTTTGCCCTTTCATTTTCTTCTAGCTCTGAAAACCTATTAAGCAATTCATCCATCATAGACATAACGTTCTTTTGATCTAATGCAGTGCTAACTAAAAATATCATTGCACTTGTACGGTTTAAATGCATACGGTTTGCAAATTCATCCACCTGTTGTATTAAATCAGCAGGCATGTTCATGTTTAATCTTTGCAATTCTTTTGACATGTTCATATCATCCTTTCATTAATCAATATCAATTCTTTTTCCATTTTCCATAATAGCATGGCTTTCAGCAATAGTAGATTGATACTCTACAAAGTCCTTAGCCTTTTTTAAATCATAAAAAATAGCCACTAACTCGGTTAATATTTCATCATTAAATCTATTGGTTTTCCATACCTTGTACTCCATATACTCAACCCTTTTAACTTATAATCATATTATACACATACTATAAGCATAAGTCGAGCTTTAAAAAAAATATCACCCAAATACGCAGTAAGCTAAGCTCCTACATTGTCCACATTGTCTAATTTAGAGATTTTAACAAAGCCATGACCCCAAAGGTCACTTAATGTCTTATTTGCTATGTATGGGGCTTTAACAAGGTCAAATATATATAATAAATGACAATGCCAAGCTCCTCTTCCTTGTGGCTCCATCATGCAGATATATTCTGCTGAAGGAGACATGACAAAATGGCAAAGAACAGAGCAATATGTACTAATAATAAGGTGGATTATATAACAATCAGAAAAGCCATGATTTCTGGTGCAAGAACCATAGATGAATTAGTTGAGCTTGTAGGAGTATGTAGGGAATGCGAAGGATGTAAAAGTGAATTAAATGCTATACTTTCTTCAGTATGCGGTTGTATGAATGTATCTCTAGAAGCGGTAGTAAATGCAGTTAAGAATGGCGCTGATACAGTTGAAAAAGTTGGAGAGGTAACAGGTGCTGGAAGAGGAATTAATGAAGAAACTGGCGAGGAGTGTGGAAAGTGTAAAGGTCTCATCCAAAACATTATAGATATTGGAAGATAAATAGCCAAGTGCAATTAAGATAAAGTAAGAAAAGTATACGGACAGGATGTTTTATATTAGCATCCTGTCCGTATTCAACTTAAATATAATATCTTTTCGCTTCATCATATAGTAATCATTACTTAGATGAGCATATAATCTGTGACTTAAAAATAATAAATCGATTTTCCTCTTGATATGATATATAATAAAATAAAACACCATAAAAAACATTGCTTAAGAAGGGAGAGTAAGCTTTACTATGACTTATTAGCTTATCTGTCATATGTTTAGCTATTATATATGAAAAAAGGACAAGTTTATGAAGGAAGGGTACTTCAAGTGGAGTTTCCCAATAAAGGAATAGTTAATATAGATGATAAAAAAGTAATAATAAAGAATGTGATTCCTGGACAAAAGATACGCTTTACCATTAGTAAAATAAGGAAAGTAAAAGTGGAAGGAAGGCTACAAGAGATACTGGAAAGATCAATTCTAGAGACCGAAGATGCAGCTTGTAGTGTATTCGGTGAATGTGGGGGATGTAATTATCATACCCTTTCATATAAACAGCAGCTTGAATTAAAAAAAGACCAGGTTAAGGGACTGATTGACAAAGTATGCGAAGATTATACTTTTGAAGGGATTATAGGAAGTCCGAAAGAATGGAATTATCGCAATAAGATGGAGTTCTCATTTGGAGATAAATATAAGGATGGCCCTCTTTCCTTGGGACTTCACAAGAGAGGAAATTTTTATGATATACTTACGACTGATGATTGTGCAATAGTAGATGAAGATTATAATAGAATCTTAAAATGTGTATTAGACTACTTCAGTAGTAATGAAGTAACCTATTATCATAAGCATACTCGAATAGGCTATCTTCGGCATCTTGTTGTTAGAAAGGCTGTATACACAGGGGAGATACTCATTAATCTGGTTACTACTTCTCAGCCCTTTAATGAGAACTCAGATAGTTTAGACCATGTCAATACTACAGATGTAGAAAGACTTAAATATAGTACTGAGAAGGAATTACTAGATAGTTTGATAAGTTTGCTGACCAGTCTCGATATAAAGGGCAATATTGAAGGCATACTTCATACTTATAATGATAGTATTGGAGATGTGGTACAGAGTGATAGAACTGAGTTACTTTATGGTAGAGATTATATATATGAGGAGCTACTGGGATTAAGGTTCAAGATATCTGCATTCTCATTCTTTCAGACCAATTCTTTAGGAGCAGAAGTCCTGTATAGTAAAGCCAGAGAATATGTAGGAGATACCAAAGATAAAAAAATATTTGACCTCTATAGTGGGACGGGTACTATTGCCCAACTCTTGGCTCCTGTAGCCGAAAAGGTAACTGGTGTAGAAATAGTTGAGGAAGCAGTGGAGGCTGCTAAAGAAAATGCAGCTTTAAATAAATTAAGTAACTGTGAATTTATAGCTGGGGATGTCTTAAGGGTAATCGATGATTTAAGAGACAAGCCAGATATTATTGTTCTGGATCCACCAAGAGATGGAGTTAATCCCAAGGCCTTGAATAAAATAATAGACTATGGGGTTGACCGGATTGTATATATTTCCTGTAAGCCTAGTTCACTGGTAAGGGACTTGGAGATACTGCAGGAGAGAGGGTATAGAGTTGAAAAAGTTTGTGCAGT
>JAAYRC010000050.1 GCA_012518975.1 Clostridiales bacterium | reverse complement strand
GCACAGGAAGCAAACTTAATAAACATAAGTCAAGTGGCAAAAAGCCTATCCATTGCAGAAGAAGATTTAGAGTTCTATGGGAAATATAAGGCCAAGCTTGGAGATGAGCTTTGGGATAAGATCAAAGACCGTCCAGATGGAAAACTTGTACTTGTTACTGCTATTAACCCTACTCCAGCAGGTGAAGGTAAGACAACAACTACAGTTGGATTAGGACAAGCACTAGGACTAATGAATGTCAATTCAGTTATTGCACTACGTGAACCCTCTCTTGGTCCATGCTTTGGAGTAAAGGGTGGTGCTGCTGGTGGTGGATATGCTCAGGTAGTTCCTATGGAGGATTTAAATCTACACTTTACTGGTGATTTCCATGCAATTACCTCTGCCAACAACCTTCTTGCCGCTATGCTTGACAATCACATTCATCAGGGAAACAGCTTATCCATTGATCCTAACCAGATTGTATGGAAACGTTGCGTAGACATGAACGATCGTGCTCTTCGTAATATTGTGGTGGGTCTTGGAAGAAAGTCTGATGGGGTGGTGCGAGAAGATCATTTTGTTATAACCGTTGCATCTGAAATTATGGCTGTTTTATGTCTTGCTGAAAATATGGAGGATCTAAAGGAAAGACTAGGCAAAATTGTAGTTGCATATACCTATGATAAAAAACCAGTTACAGCAAAAGACCTAAAGGCTGTAGGCTCAATGGCGGCTCTTCTAAAGGATGCTATGAAGCCTAACCTAATACAGACAATAGAAAACACTCCTGCAATTATTCATGGTGGTCCATTTGCCAATATTGCCCATGGTTGTAATAGTGTCAGGGCTACAAAAATGGGACTTAAACTAGCTGATGTAGTAGTGACTGAGGCGGGTTTTGGTGCTGATCTAGGAGCTGAGAAATTTCTTGATATTAAATGCAGGATGGCAGACTTAAAGCCAGATGCAGTTGTTCTTGTCGCGACCATCCGTGCCCTAAAATATAACGGTGGCCTACAAAAGGCTGAACTTTCAACAGAGAACTTGAAGGCCCTAAGTAAGGGTATAGTTAATTTAGAAAAACATATTGAGAACTTACAAAAGTTTGGCATACCCGTAATAGTGGCATTAAATCGTTTTGTTACAGACACTGCTGATGAAGTGTCCTATGTTAAGGAGTTTTGCCAAGAAAGAGACTGTGAATTTTCTCTGTGTGAGGTATGGGAAAAGGGTGGTAAAGGTGGTATAGACCTAGCAACCAAGCTTCTTAAGACTATGGAAGATAAGAAGAGTGATTTTAAGCCCATATATAGCTTAGACCTTTCTATCAAAGATAAGATTGAAACTATTGCTAAGGAAATATACGGAGCAGACAATGTTACATATGATTCTGCTGCCACTACTGCAATTAGAAGAATTGAAGAGCTTGGATATGGAAACCTTCCCGTATGTATGGCCAAGAATCAGTATTCCTTGTCAGATGACCCTACAAAGCTGGGTAGACCTGAGGGATTTAATGTTCATATTAGAGAAGTATATGTATCAGCTGGTGCAGGCTTTGTAGTTGCAATTACAGGTACTATGATGACTATGCCAGGTCTTCCAAAAACTCCTGTAGCTGAGCAAATTGATGTAGACCAAGCTGGTCGAATTGTAGGTTTGTTTTAAAATAATAAATTCAGGACTGTTACAAATGAAAGATTCAGATCTTAAACATTTGCAACAGTCCTATTTATATAAGCTTATATATTAACTGATAAATTAGACATTCTTTCAAATGCTAATCTTTCAAATGCATGCTCGCAGTACACACACCGGTATATACCGTTTTTCCTATCTGTTAGCTTAAAGGAGTGGGTTATTCCATGCTCGATTGAGCTTATACATCTAGGATTTTTGCATTTTAAAATATTTGACACCTTGTCAGGAAGCTTGGTATTCTTTTTTTCGATTATTTTTCCATCTTTTATTACATTAATGGTTATTTTATGATCTAGGGCTCCAAGGATGTCTAAGTTTATACCTTCTAAGGTACCCTCGATTTTAATTATGTCTTTACGACCCATCTTATTGCTTCTTGCATTCTTTATAATTGCCACGCTACAGTCTAGATTTTCAAGGTCTAGATAGGTGTAGATTTTCATTGCCCCACCTACCTTAATATGGTCTATTACAATTCCCTGATTAAGTACACCAATATTTAGCATGTCTTCCTCCCTTCAGCTTCTCTTAGGAGCAATAATATTAATGCCATTCTAACATATACTCCATACTCTGCTTGCTTGAAATATACAGCTCTGGGGTCATCATCAACCTCCACAGCGATTTCGTTTACTCTTGGTAGGGGGTGCAAGACTAGCATGTCCTCCTTTGCAAGAGCCATTTTCTTGCTATTAAGTATATAGGTATCTTTTAGTCTGATATAGTCTGCTTCGTTAAAGAAGCGTTCTTTCTGGACCCTGGTCATATATAGAATATCTAATTTGGGTATTGCAGATACAAGACATCTTTCTTCTTCAAAAGGAATATTATTTTGTAAAAGTACTTCTTCTTTAATGTAATCAGGAACTTTAAGCTCCTCAGGAGATATAAGAATGAACTTAATATTAGTGTATCTAGATAGGGCTCCTATGAGAGAGTGGACTGTTCTTCCAAATTTTAAATCACCACAAAAACCAACGGTTAGATTATCGAACCGGCCTTTAAGATTTTTAATTGTAAGTAAATCGGTAAAAGTTTGAGTGGGATGGTTATGACCGCCGTCTCCAGCATTGATTACAGGAATAGAAGAATGGAGTGATGCAACATATGGGGCACCCTCCTTAGGATGACGCATTGCACAGATATCTGCATAGGATGAAATAACACGGATTGTGTCGGCGACACTTTCGCCTTTTGTTGATGAGCTTGAATCAGCTGATGAAAAGCCTAAAATACTTCCACCAAGATTTAACATGGCAGATTCAAAACTTAGTCTTGTTCGGGTACTTGGTTCATAGAATAGGGTTGCCAGCTTCTTTTTACGACATGCATCAGAGTATTTTTCTGGATCCCTGATGATATCTTCAGCCAACGAAAGTAGTTCATTTAATTCAGAAAGATTAAGATCCGTGGGACTAATGATATGTCTCATACATACCTCCATATTATTGTTAAAGTGTTTTGTTTTTTTATTTCCCTAACTAACTATTTTAGTATATATGTTTAATAATTTCAATCATTTATTTATATAATGTTTATCAAAATAACTTATACAATAAATTAATATTGATAATAAATTAAATGACAAGTAATAGAAAAACACGGGTGATATCAATACACTTTTATAATTTATATGGTATAATAGTATGATAGAGTATTTTTCGATAATTTATATTGGTCATTTTCTAAAGCTTTTCCTGACAAAGTGATAGATGATAATAATAAATTCAGTATAGAGTATTAATCTAGTAGAAAGGTGTGCTAACATGATTCATATTTCACGGACAGGTATCAGAAACCTAGCTTCCAATGATACGGTATATGCTAGAGGCTTACAGTACTATAAGGAAAACCGTGTTGTAAGTGCCTCATATTCCAATACCGCAAAACTTTATAGGCTTGACGTGCAAGGAAACTATAAATACTCTGTCTCAGTGGAGGAGCAGGAAGATGGTTCATTTGACTATACTTGCAATTGTCCTTCCAGGCTAAAAGATCGGGGGGCTTGTAAACACGTAGTGGCTTCTTTATTATTTATATTAAAATATCAAGAAAGATCCATGCTTTCCGAGACAAAAAGTCCAGAGGAGAGAAAGATTATTCAGATAATTGATTATTTTGCCTCACAGGAAGACCCTTATCTGGTAGGCGAGACATTTAGTTTGAATCCTATCATTAGCATTTCCCAGATTATAAAAGGGGAGAATTCAAGGATAAACCTATCATTTCGCGGAGGTGGTAATAGAAAATATAAGATTCAGACTATAAAAAAATTCTTATCAAACATCTATAATAAAGAAAGCTTTGTTATAGGTAAGGAATTTAAATATGTCAGTGGAGAAAGTGTATTTGATAAGCCTTCCCAGATTATTTTAGATTATCTATTAGATATTTATGAGATACAAGAGGTGATTAATGGGTCCCATTTTTCTAAGATATTTTCCAAGTCACATGTTATTATGACAAAAAATATGTTAATGAAATTTTTGGAACTATTAAATGGAAAACCCTTCGAATTAGAGCTTTATGGTAGGGTATATTCTGATGTAACCTATAAAAGAGACAATCCTAGGATATCCTATCAGCTAACAATGGATGAAGAGGCTATTTTTGTTGACTATAAAGGTAAAGAGGCTGTAATTCCTATCACAGATACTGGTGAGCTGTTATATTTTGATGGTGTGATATATCAACCAGACAAGAAATTTATACGTAACTTTAAGCCCTTTTATAATACTCTAGGTAGGGATAAGGAGCCCTTAGTATTTAAGGGGGAGAGTAAGAATAGCTTTTTAGAGCATGTCCTTCCAAGAATTAGCGAAACCATGGAGCTTGAAGTCCCTAATGAGCTAAAGGATCGTTATATTTCAGAAGATCTAGAGGCTAAGATATTTTTTGATAAGCATAAATATGGTATAAAAGCTGAGCTTCGTTATCGCTATGGAGAATATGAGTTTAATTCCTTTGGAAATGCTTCCTCAGGCTCTTTTATTATAGTTCGTCAAAGGGAAAGTGAGAATCAAATTACAGAGGAGATTCATAAGCTAGGTTTTCTTTCTTACAAAAACTATTACTTATTAAAAGATGAGGATTTAATCTATGAGTTCTTATCTGGTAGGGTTATGGACCTTGAAGGGGTGGCCTCCTTATATTATTCAGAAGACTTTAGAAAGCTAGGAATTCGCCCCCCAGGATCTTTTAGTGCAAGTGTTAAGGTAAATAAGGGGATAAATCTATTAGAGCTGGATTTTTCCTTTGATGGCGTACCTAAGGAGGAATTAAGAGAGCTTTTTCATGCCTATCAGGTTAAGAAGAAGTATTATAGACTAAAGAATGGAAGTTTTATTAATCTTGCGGATAATAACATAGAGGAATTAACTAAAATATTAGCATCCCTAAATATGGGCAGTAAAAATATTGAGGAAAATAAGCTGTATCTTGAAAAACAGCATGCTCTATATCTTGATAAGGCATTTACTGATAAAAGCTTAGACCTTCATAGGGATAGGGATTTTACTGATTTAACAGATAAGATTCTTAATCCTTCTGTAACTGATTTTAAGGTTCCTAATGAAATTCAGGCTGTGCTTCGTCCCTATCAGGTTACTGGTTATAAATGGCTTCGTAGCTTGGCAGAGCATGATTTAGGTGGTATCCTAGCAGATGATATGGGCTTAGGAAAAACCCTTCAGTCTATAGTTTATATTGCATCGATTATATTGGAGAGAAAAAAAGAGGATGAATCAAAGCCTCATTTCCTAATTGTCTGTCCAACATCCTTGACATATAACTGGTTAGATGAGCTGGAGAATTTTGCGCCTTTTATAAAGGCAATTGTGGTTGCGGGTACACCTATAGAACGTAAAGAGATAATAGAACAATACAAGGATATTGACGTACTTATCACTTCATATCCTTTAATCAGAAGAGATGTTTCAACCTATGAAACAATAGATTTCCATACAGTGTTTATTGATGAGGCACAATTTATTAAAAATGATTCATCACTTAATGCTAAATCTGTAAAGCGACTTCAGGCCAAACATAAATATGCTCTTACAGGTACCCCCATTGAAAACAGCTTGTCAGAACTTTGGTCAATATTTGATTTTATCATGCCTGGCTTTCTTGGTAGCCACTTTAAATTTGTTGAGCAGTATGAAAAGCCAATACTGAATGAGGATAAGGAGGCCCTAGAAGACTTACATCTGCATATATCTCCATTTATATTAAGACGAATGAAAAAAGATGTGCTTACAGAGCTTCCTGATAAATATGAATCTAAAATGCTTACAGAGCTTTCAGAGGACCAAAAAAAGCTTTATATGTCATACCTTGATAATATTAGAAATGAAATCCATACCGAGTTGTCAGAGGGAGGATTAGATAAGAGTAGAATGAAGATATTGGCTGCCCTTACAAGATTAAGACAGATATGCTGCCACCCATCAACATTTTTAGACAACTACCAGGGGGGGAGCGGAAAGCTTGATTTACTTATGGAGCTTGTGTCTGAGGCAATTGCAGGTGATCATAGGATCCTGATATTTTCACAGTTCACTTCCATGCTTAGGATTATTGAGGAAGACCTAAAGGAAATGAATATTGAATATTTCTATCTTGAGGGTAGTACTCCTACCCAGGAAAGAAATGAATCTGTAAAGCGTTTTAACAACGGTGAGGGCAAGGTTTTCTTGATTTCTCTAAAGGCCGGTGGAACAGGATTAAATCTAGTTGGTGCTGATACTGTAATACACTATGACCCTTGGTGGAATCCAGCAGTGGAGGACCAGGCTACTGACCGTGTATATAGAATCGGCCAGCAAAACAAGGTACATGTATTGAAACTAATTACTAAGGGAACGATAGAAGAAAAAATATTCAAGCTACAGAGAAAGAAAAAAGACCTATCTGATTCAATTATTAGCTCCAAGGAAGTATTTATTAATAAATTGTCAAGAGAAGAGCTAGAGGAGTTATTTAAACCCATATAATATACATGATATAAGCAAAATATTAAAGTCTTGTATAGTATTATATAAAATTATAAAAACCCCCTATTATACAGAAAAATACATGATTTATCCTAGTATTATAATCTGTACAATAGGGGGTTTTATATAATAAAAGTTTGTATTACGAAACCTGCCTAATAGCTCTTCTTAGGACAGTACTAAATCCTAATGTAATAGCTATTTTAATCAAATCAAAGCCTATAAAAGGGAATACGCATACTGTTAGGGCATAGGTAATGGTTGAGCCTGATATGTGAACAAACCAGTAGGTACCAAAAAGATAACATATAAAAAGTGAAAATAACATGGCAAAGCTCGGTATAGCAAATAAGTAAATATTTTTTGCTATTGTCTTAACCTTTATTCTTCTAGATACTTGGTAGGATAAAGCCGTTATAAAAGCCATAATGGGGTAGGACATAATAAAACCACCTGTCATACCAGTAAGTACATGAAAACCTCCCTTAAAGCCTGCGAAAACAGGTAGACCAAAGGCTCCTAATAGAATGTATGCCAGTGTAGATAGTAAAGCATATTTAGGTTCTAGTAGTGCACCTGATAAAAATATAGCTAATAGGGATAGGCTAAAGGGAATGGGCTGTATAGGTATTTCTATAAGGGACATTACACTGATTATAGCAGTAAACATACCAGTTAGTATTAATTTTTTTACTGGAAATCTATTATTATAGGTCATAATTTGTCTTACCTCCTAAGATTATAAGTGTATTATTAGGGTATTTGTCTTACGCTTACCTCTCCTGAGGATAAGGCTTCCCTTGATTTATCTGGATATTCCACCACAAGCCTTGCCCTATGGTCAATATCCACTGCAATAGCTTCATAAGCATTTTTTCCCTTAAGGACATATATGTCTTTACCTATTAGGAAAGACCGTCTTTTATATTCTTCAAGATAGGAGTGGTCAGTTAGCTTGTCCATTGAAGAAGATAGGTTATTTAAAAGCTCTGCAGCTAGTATGGATTTAATCGGTTGATCTGTTGGCTTCTTTGAAAATATCGAACCTGCTATTGCTTTTATATCATCAGGAAAATCATTAGTAGTAACATTGATTCCTATACCTACAACAGCGTATTCTAGACCTCCGTTTTCAACGTTAAGGGATGCCTCGGTGAGAATCCCACATACCTTTTTTCCATTCATAAAAATATCATTAACCCACTTAATCTGTACCAAGTTTCCGGTAAGTTTTTCAATAGCACTAGCTACAGCTACAGCTGCTGATGTAGTAATTAATAAAGAGTCATTAAGATCTAGCTTTGGTCTCAGTATAAGAGACATGTATAAGCCAGTAGAAGCAGGAGAGTAGAAGCTTCGTCCCATACGACCCCGACCCTTAGTCTGCTCACTAGCTATAATTACCCTACCTTCATTAGCACCTAAAGCAGCCGCTTCCTTAGCTAGGGTGTTGGTAGACTCAACGGTTTTTCTTACATCAAGCTGGAAGTCTTTGGCCTTGCCAGTAAGATAAGGTCTAATACTTTCTGCTGTAAGGATATCATTAGAGGTTTTAAGACAGTAGCCACGGTTTGGAACTGCTTCAATTATGTAACCATCATTTTGTAGCTGTTTGATATTTTTCCAGATAGCGCTTCTGGTAACAAAAAGGTCCTTGGCCATTTTAGCACCACTTATACTATCTCCTCTATTTTCTTCTAATATTTTTAAGATTTGCTGCTTTAACTCCATATCTACCACCCTTAATATTTCATTCTGAAAACAGTATAACAGATGAAAAGGAATTGTCAACGGTATATGCAACAACAGTTGACAATTGGACCAAACTTTCATATAACATAATAAACGGAGCTGTAATTACAGCCCCGTAAAAGTAACTCATTTTATATATTTATATAATACCATTAATATAATCATAGTTTTATTATGCTACTTTTAACTTTGTTATTTAATACTATAGTGACTTATTGTGTATAGGATTATCAATTACCAAAAGTATCACTGTAGTATTTTTCAATAATAAGGTCTAGATAATCAGTATTTTGCTCACCAAATTCATTGATTAGCATATCACGAATAGTATCTATCTTTTTTAAATAATCAAGCTCAGTTGATAAATTACTATTACTGATAGAAAGCAAGAAGTCTTCTGTAACAGTATCAAGGAGCCATTTGTTAATCTTATCAGTAAGTTGGTTTTCTTCTTCAACCTCAAGCTTAAGTTTTTTTGCTTTTCTACCACTGGAAATGGCCTCGTATAAAAAATATAGAAAGAGGGCGGTCATAATAAGATTAGGAAAAATCCCATTTAAAACCTTCAATACCCCAATAATATTTAATATAACAAATATTATACCAGCAAGACCTAGTATTAAAAACATATATAAGGTGCCCATGTAGTCTTTATATTTTTCTGACTTCATAACATAGGTTCCATTTCCAGATAATAAGCTTTTATAAGATAGGTCCTCTAGATCATCCTCATCTATTTTTTCATCTTCCTGATAACTATCATTACTGATTTGTTCTTGGTCCATGTCAGTTGGACCTAATTGGTCATCAGATGACCTAATAGCTATACCATCATCATAAGTAGCTGTATCTACACTATCAAAGTCTTCTTTAATAGGAATGGAGTCTTCATCATAGGTCTCGCTTTTTTCAATCCTTTCTCTTTCAACAAAATAGAAGGCTTGATAAAGTTTTTTGGCTTCTTTTTCCTTGTTTTCAGGGATTGATAAAACATATACATCATTTTCTTGGTCATAATGTATCTTAGATTCTAAGTCGGAGTATTCAAAATATTTAGCCAGTTTCTCTGCGATTATTCTTTTTTCTCCTTGGAAAAACGGGATATATTCTTGCATAAGCTCCACTCCATTCTTTTACTTCAAAAGTTTATTTACTATTCTGCCATAAATCTATGATAAGTTTTCTTACCCTTCTTAACCAGAATAGCACCGTCTGCGTCAAAATCTTTATCAGTTAAAAGCAAATCAAAATTCTCAACTTTTTCATTATTAACAGTAACTCCACCTTGCTGTATGGTACGTCTTGCGTCAGAGCGTGAACTTGCCATTTTAGCATCGCACATTAATGTAATAAGGTCAATTCCTTCAGAAAATCTGATAGAAGGATAGGTTGTGGTGGGAATATCCTCTGATTTAGCTCCACCGCCAAATAAGGCCTTAGAAGCCTCCTGTGCTTTCTGGGCTTCCTCCTCACCGTGAACAATCTTAGTGATTTCAAAGGCAAGTACTTCTTTTGCAAGATTTATTTCTGCATCCTTTAAAGCTCCAAGACGTCTTACCTCATCCATAGGTAGGAAGGTTAGTAGGCCTAAGCATTCCTCAACCTTTACATCCTCAATATTCCTCCAATATTGATAGAACTCATAAGGAGTGGTCTTGTTAGGATCTAGCCATACAGCACCCTTCATGGTCTTACCCATCTTTATTCCTTCACTGGTGGTAAGTAGCTTAAAGGTTAGTCCGAATGCTGGTTTTTGCTCCTTACGACGAATTAAGTCAACGCCACTTATAATATTAGACCATTGGTCATTCCCACCTAATTGTAGTTTACAATCATATAATTTGTTTAATTTCCAGAAGTCATAAGATTGCATAAGCATGTAGTTGAACTCAAAGAATGTAAGTCCCTTCTCCATTCTTTGCTTGTATGCATCAGCTGCTAACATCTTATTAACTGAAAAATGAATTCCAATTTCTCTTAGAAATTCAACATAGTTTAGGTCTAGAAGCCAATCAGCATTGTTAGCAAGGATTGCATTGCCATCAGTAAAGTCAATGAACTGGGAAAGTTGTTCCTTAAAACGACTTGCATTATAGTCAATGGTTTCTCTAGTCATAAGAGAACGCATATCGGATTTTCCGGAAGGGTCACCTATCATTGTGGTACCTCCGCCAAGAAGTGCAATTGGCTTATGGCCTGCACGTTGCATATGCATCATAGCCATAACGGTAAGAAAGTGACCTGCAGTTAAGCTATCAGCAGTAGCATCAAAGCCTATATAAAAAGTAACGGATTCCTTCCCTAACAATTCCCTTACTTCATCTTCGTGGGTACATTGCTCAATAAAGCCCCGTTCCATTAGTATGTCATAAACATTAGTTGACATTGGTTTTCCTCCTTATGATTATCAATCTTTCTTTAACTAAAGTCATTATATATGAAACAATCCTAATTTTCAATAAAATTTCCAATCTACAATTAATGTTCAAGGTAGGGATTGAATGTATAGGGAATATATAAGGCTATCATTAAATATAATGAAGTGAGGAACAAGCACTTTTTTATATTTCTATTACATGAAAATTTAAAGAAAGGAAAGTATAAATCTTAGTATCTAAAGATATTATACGAGGAGGTATAGTCATGGATACAAACTATGAGGATAAGATGTATCAGCAGATAGAGAAAAGTCTATCAAACAATAATATAAACGATAAATTATTCCTACCTATAGAAAT
>JAAYRC010000252.1 GCA_012518975.1 Clostridiales bacterium | reverse complement strand
CGGTACTTAGCTGCCGTACTTTGGCAGCTTATGTACCGTTACGAGGCGAAGGTAGCGAAAGCGTGCCTGCCGTGGTTTGTTAAACTTGCACTAGATAATAAAGTAAGTAACGTTTCGCAATTACCTAATTATAATAAACAAATCAAGGAGAGCATTCTTGCTAGGAATACTCTCCTTGATTGTGTATTAATATCTTACTATATTGTTATAAACTATAAACAAAGCTTTTACTTATATAAATATTTGATTATAATTAAACATAATAATTGCAAAACAAGTATTTATATAAATAAATGGAGGAAAAACATGTACAAAATCATATTAGGATCGGAGTCACCAAGAAGAAAAGAAATAATGGAGCGGATGGGTATAGATTTTAAAACAATGCCATCTCATGTAAAGGAAAATATAGATCAAAAGAATAAAAAACCATCTGAATTAGTAGAGGCATTGGCAAGCCTTAAGGCAAGGGATGTAGCAAGTAGGTTAGATAATGAAGAGGATGAAATGATTATTATAGGGGCGGATACAATGGTCTTTTATCAAGGTGAAGTATTAGGTAAGCCTGTAGACCGCCATGATGCTATTAAAATGCTAAAGCTACTATCAGGCCATACTCATGATGTCTATACAGGGGTATGCATTATAATTCGAGGCAACAAAAAGGACAAACTAAGTAATGATCCTAATAAGGAGATAGTCTTTAGCGTATGTACAAGGGTATCTGTTCAGTCCTTAACTATAGACCAGATTGAAGAATATGTGGATAGCCATGAGCCCTATGATAAAGCTGGTGCTTATGCCATACAGGGAAGCTTTGGTATATATATAAGTGAGATACATGGGGACTACTATAATGTTGTAGGTTTTCCCATAGCAAAAATATACGAAAAACTACTTGAGAACAATATAGATATTAAAAAACAAAACAAGGGGTTGCATAATATTTAATTCAGATGTATAATTATAAAAATGTTATTAGCTAGAAAATATATGTATAGAGTTGAGGAGGTATAATATGAAGATAATTAATGGCGGTGTCACTGCACCTAAGGGATATAAAGCAGCAGGAATATATGCAGGCATAAAAAGGAAAAGGAAGGATATGGCACTTGTATATTCTACAGTAGAGGCTAAGGGTGCTGGAACATTTACGACAAATCTGGTAAAGGCTGCCCCAGTTTTATGGGATATTAAGCTGACTAAGGAAAGTGATAATATTCAGGCTATTGTAATAAATAGCGGTGTGGCAAATGCATGCACAGGAGATGAGGGAGATAAAAACAATCTTATCATGGCAGAGACAGTTGCAGACAAATTAAACCTAGCAGTAGAAGCGGTTTATACAGCTTCCACAGGGATAATAGGAAAGCAGCTACCAATTAGTACAATTGTGGAGGGTGTTCCAGCACTGGTTAATGAATTAGATGAATCAATATCGGCAGGAACTCTTGCCGCTGAGGCTATTATGACTACTGACACACACTCAAAGGAATGTGCCGTATCTTTTCAAGTAGCAGGTAAAGAGGTAACCATAGGTGGTATGGCCAAGGGGTCAGGAATGATTCATCCAAATATGGCTACATTAATTGGTGTAATTACAACTGACATATCAATAAGTAAAGACCTATTGCAGGAGGCCATAAGTGAAGATGTAAAAAACACCTTCAATATGATTTCTATAGATAGGGATACTAGCACCAACGATTCATTATTTATACTTGCTAACGGTATGGCAGGTAATGAGGAAATCACCAGTAAGAATAATGATTACTATGAGTTTTGCAAGGCCTTAAATATTGTTACAACAAAGCTATCAAAAATGATTGCTGCTGATGGAGAGGGTGCAACAAAGCTTTTGGAGGTAACAGTAAAGGGTGCTAAGACCTATAAGGATGCGGTAGACATTAGTAAATCTATAATTAGCTCTAATCTAGTTAAGACAGCTGTCTTTGGAAATGATGCCAATTGGGGAAGAATATTATGTGCAATGGGATATTCAGGTGCGGATTTTGACCCCTACAAGGTTGATCTTGTTATAGAGAGTGATGATGGTAGTATGAAGCTGGTAGAGGATGGAGAGACAACAGATTATTCTGAGGAACTTGCTACGAAGATTCTATCCGCAAAAGAGCTTAAGGCAATCATAGATCTTAAGAATGGAAATGCTACTGCAACAGCATGGGGATGTGATTTGACCTATGATTATGTTAAGATAAATGCGGATTATCGCTCTTAAAGTTATGATAGATTTCATTTAGAGCAAGTCTCACAATTACCTATATATTGAAAATAAGGAGAAAGGAAGTGTTTAATATGGAGCATATGGATCAAATCCTATTAAAGGCACAGACCCTGATTGAAGCCTTGCCATATATTCAAAAATTTAATAATAAAAAGGTTGTTGTTAAGTATGGTGGAAGTGCCATGCTTGATGAAAATCTTCAGTCTAATGTTATAAAGGATGTTGCCCTACTAAAGCTGGTTGGAATGAAGCCTATCATTGTACACGGTGGAGGAAAGGAAATAACAGGTTGGTTACAAAAGATTGGCCATGAATCAAGGTTTGAGGAGGGGCTTAGGGTTACTGATGATGTAACCATGGAGGTTGCCGAGATGGTTCTTAATAAGGTTAATAAGAACCTGGTCCAGATGGTAGAAAAACTTGGTGTAAAGGCAGCTGGTATAAGTGGTAAGGACGGAGCTACACTTAAGGTAGAGAAAAGGTATGTAGGGGATAAGGATATTGGATATGTAGGTAATATAAAGGAGGTCAACGTTGACCTAATTAATACCCTGATAGATAATGACTTTGTACCTATCATAGCCCCTATTGGATTAGATGATAATTTTGTTAGCTATAATATAAATGCAGATGATGTTGCATGTGCCGTTGCAACAGCTGTTGGAGCAGAAAAGCTAGCCTTTTTAACAGATATTGAAGGGGTCTATGCTAATCCTTCTGATAAATCAAGCCTAATCTCTGTGCTTACCTTAGAGAAGGCAGATGAACTCTTAGAAAGTGGTTTTGTAGGAGGGGGCATGCTTCCTAAAATTAAAAATTGCGTAGATGCAGTAAGAGGAGGAGTATCTAGGGTTCATATTTTAGATGGTAGGAGGCCCCATTGTCTCTTGCTTGAGTTTTTTACTACAAAGGGAATTGGAACTGCAATTATTCATAAAGAGAGCTTATTTGATAATGAAGTGGATCATATATAGTTAGCTATTAAATGAGTTAGGAGGGGAATATTAAGTGACAAGTAATATGAAGCAAATTATTGATGAAGCTGATAAGGTCTTAATGCATACCTACAACCGGTATCAGCTTGTACTAGATTATGGCAAGGGCATGTACTTATATGATACTGATGGTAAAGAATACCTTGATTTTACTTCAGGTATCGCTGTATTTTCATTGGGATATGATGATAAGGATTATAATGATGCCCTGAAGCATCAGATAGACCTTCTTTTGCACACCTCTAATTATTTTTATGCTAAACCGACACTTGAGGCTGCTAAGAAATTATCTAAGGCATCTGGCATGGACCGAGTGTTCTTTACAAATAGCGGAACAGAAGCTATAGAAGGTGCAATCAAGCTTGCAAGAAAGTATTATTATAAGAAAACAGGAAAAGCTGGTGGAGAAATTATTTCCATGGACCATTCATTCCACGGCAGGAGTATGGGAGCTTTGAGTATCACCGGTACAAAGAAATATAGACAAGCATTTGAACCCTTAATTGGTGGTGTGAAATTTGCTACATTTAATGATTTGAACAGTGTTAAGGAAAATATAAGTGATAAAACCTGTGCCATTATAATGGAGCCAATACAGGGTGAGGGTGGACTATATCCTACTACTGATGAGTTTATAAAGGGAGTGCGAAAGCTTTGCGATGAATTGGGAATCCTACTGATTTTTGATGAAATCCAATGTGGTATGGGCAGGACAGGAGATATGTTTTCATATCAAGGATACAAAGTAAAGCCGGATATTTTGACTTCAGCCAAGGCCCTGGGTTGTGGCGTAGCTGTTGGAGCCTTTGCAGCAACAGAAGCTGTAGCGGCAGCCTTTGAACCAGGTGACCATGGAACTACCTATGGGGGAAATCCTTTTGTATGTGCAGCAGTAAGTAAGGTTTTTGACTTATATGAAGATAGAAATATATTAGAAAATGTTAAGAGAGTGGGAGATTATCTTTCCCTAAAGCTTAATGAAGTAAAGAATAAATATGATATAATTGTCGACCATCGTGGAAAAGGATTAATGCAGGCACTGGAGTTTAAAAGCCCTGTAAATAGAATTATTGCTAAGGCTTTAGAAAAGGGCTTGATTTTAATATCAGCAGGGGCTAATGTAATACGATTTTTACCACCCCTAATTCTTGAAGAAAAACATGTTAATGATATGATAGAAATTCTAACAGAATGCTTGGATGAGTTAGTCTAGGGTAATATTAATAGTAGCGGGGGCTATTTCAAGGATAATAACTTGAAATAGCCTCATTTTAGTGTACCTGAATATTCTTTTGCTATATCAAAGACTGTAAACAATCCGGATAAATACACTGGGGTGTTTATTAGACTGGACTTGCATAGTTATAAGGAAATATGGAAATGTTAATGAGAGCAGTATAATTATTAATATTAGAAAGGTTTGGTCTATATTATGTGGGGTTTTATAATTGCCATTATTTCTGGTGCCATCATGAGTGTACAGGGGGTTTTTAATACTGGAGTGACAAAACAGACTAGCATATGGGTCTGTGCAAGCTTTGTTCAATTTACTGCACTTATAGTATGCTTAGGTGCCTGGGCATCTACTGGTCGTAAAGGAAGTTTTTTGGAGCTTTTTAAAATTGATAACAAATATATGCTACTTGGCGGAGTTATGGGAGCTTTAATTACTTATACAGTAATAAAAAGTGTGGATGTTTTGGGGCCAGCTAGGGCTAATATGTTCATTATTATAGCCCAGATGCTAGTTGCTTATATAATAGAATTGATGGGCTTGTTCGGAACAGAGAAGGTTGAATTTGAATGGCATAAGTTGATAGGAATTGTGGTTATTATCATAGGAATTATCACCTTTAAGTGGAAATAGCAATATAAATAAACAATTAATTTGTTGAAATGCCTATTGTATTCATACTTTAGTTTATGTAAAATGGATATGTATCATCAAACAAAGTATAGAGGGTACTTTTAAGTCTTCTTATAACCCAGTGTTTTCATTTGAGTTATGTAAAGGAAGATGATGATGAAGAAAAATTATATATTTATTGCAAGCTCTTGCTTATTTCTTCTTTTAGCAGGAGTGGTCTATAGTTTCTTTTATGAAAGAAATAATGATCAAGAAATACTACTTACTTCTATTGAACAGGATAATTCCAGTACAAATGATGAATTGTTGCTATATGATAATCAAGCGACTAATAAACTAGAGTCAGTCCAAATAGATATAGACCATCCATCTGATACAGAGGAGGGTCTAGAAAACAACACAATTTATGTCCATATATGTGGGGCAGTCCTTAATCCTGATGTATATCAAATAAATGCTAACGAAAGGCTTGTGGACCTTATTAAAGAGGCAGGGGGCTTAGTCCCTGAGGCGGCAGGTGATTATATAAATCAAGCCATGGTGTTAGAGGATGGCCAGAGAATATATATCCCTACAAAGGATGAGCTTAAGGAACTTTTGCCAGCAGATTATCTAATTGGCCAAATTGATAACAAGGAGGATGGGCAATCAGATGAAAAAGTGCCTACTAGGGTGAATATAAATACTGCTGATGAAATGGAGCTTATGAGCCTTCCAGGTATAGGACAAGCTAAGGCTAAGACCATCATAGATTATCGAAATAAGAATGGAGAATTTAGTGCCATCAGTAATCTTATGGATGTGCCAGGCATTAAGGAAGGTTTGTTTAGTAAGATAGAAGATTTAATAACAGTAAGATGAACCATATATATAAATTGAGGTTCATTATAGAAACAATAAAATAATAACTTGTTAACCATGCAAAGAATGAGGTGTATATATGGCGAAGAAAGTGCTTGTAGTCGATGATGAGAAGTTAATTGTTAAAGGTATCCGGTTTAGCTTGGAGCAGGATGGCATGGAAGTAGACTGTGCTTATGACGGCGAAGAAGCAATAGAAGCAGCAAAGAAAAAAGAATATGATGTGGTTCTTTTGGATATTATGCTACCAAAGTTATCAGGCTTTGAGGTATGCCAGCAAATCAGAGAGTTTTCATCTATGCCTATTATTATGTTAACCGCAAAGGGAGACGATATGGATAAAATACTAGGCCTTGAATATGGTGCAGATGATTATATTACTAAGCCTTTTAATATACTTGAGGTAAAGGCAAGAATCAAGGCTATTATGCGTCGTAGTAGTAAGAATGCTGTTGCGTCAAATGAGCCAAAAATGATAAGCTTCAATAAGATGAAGATTGATTGTGATAATAGAAGAGTATATATTGATGAGACTGAAGTGAATTTGACGGTTAAGGAATTTGATTTGCTTGAACTGATGGTACTAAACCCTAATAAAGTATATAGCCGTGAAAACCTTTTAAATATTGTATGGGGTTATGACTATCCAGGTGATGTAAGGACAGTAGACGTCCATATTAGAAGACTTCGAGAGAAAATAGAAGGAAATCCAAGCGAACCAAAATATATACATACAAAATGGGGTGTTGGATATTTTTTCCAGAATCAAGAATAGGTTAAAATATTTTAATAGCATGAGATTGCACATGCTAATAGTATTTATAATTGTAGGTGTGATTCCATTGCACATGTTTACCTATATCCTATTGAACAACTACGAAGAAAAGGCTGTAGGAAATAAGTATACACAGATGCAGAATCAGCTCATGATGCTATCTAATCAGATGCTTCCCACGGGTTATCTGACTCTTGTTGATGTGCCAGAAATTGATGCAGAGATTAGTAGAGTAGCAGAGATTTTTAAGGGTAGAATAGTAGTAGTCAATGATAATCTCAATATTGTCGAAGATACCTATGGTCTTTACGGCGATAATAAATATTTGGTTTCTAAAGAGGTTATTCAGAGCTTTAATGGAAACACTAATAAGATTCATGATAAAGAGCATCAGTATTTAATACTAACCCAGCCAATCACCCATACTACCGAAGAAGGAAAGGTTATTGTGGGTGCTATTGTCATGAATTCCTCCACAAAGGACATACAGACAATAATAGATAGCATGGAGCAAAGAGCTATTATATTTTCCTTAGCACTTGCTATGTTTGTGGTTATATTTGCTATTTACTTTTCTGGAAGATTAACAAGGCCTCTGACAAATGTAGTTAATTCAATTGACCGTCTTACAGAAGGCTATATGGAAGAGGAAGTGTCGATTAAGGGTTATTATGAGATAGAAAGAATTTCAGATTCCTTTAATAAAATGATAAATCGTATGCAGAAGATAGAAAATTCTAGACAGGAATTTGTGTCCAATGTGTCCCACGAGTTAAAGACACCAATAACTTCAATTAAGGTACTGGCAGACTCGCTTCTTATGCAAGAGGATACCCCAGCCGAGCTTTACCGTGAATTTTTAGTAGATATTACAGAGGAGATAGAGAGAGAGAATAAAATTATAAACGACCTACTATCTCTGGTTAAACTTAATAAAACATCCGGTGATTTAAACATTTCTAGTATAAACATTAATGAGCTTTTAGAACAGATATTAAAAAGGCTTCGTCCCATTGCTAAGACACGGAATATTGAAATGGTCTATGAGAGTTTTCGACCTGTTATTGCAGAGGTGGATGAGGTTAAGATTTCTCTTGCAATATCAAACCTAATTGAAAATGCCATAAAATATAATACAGAGGATGGTTGGATAAGAGTATCACTGAATGCAGATCATAAATATTTCTTTATTAAGATTTCAGATTCAGGAATAGGTATACCGGAGGATGTGCAAGACTTGATATTTGAGCGTTTTTATAGAGTCGACAAGGCCAGGTCCAGAGAATCTGGAGGCACAGGCTTAGGGCTTGCTATTACAAGGAGTGTTATACAGATGCATCGTGGGGCTATTAAGGTTTATAGTAAAGAGGGTGAAGG